>NZ_MEFH01000121.1:0-8552 GCF_001725095.1 Sphingopyxis sp. SCN 67-31
CGGTCGAGCCCGCGGCTGCGGATTTCGTCCCACACGGCGTCGCGCCGGTTGCGCTGATGGATGTCGCCCTCTGGCGGTGCCAGCCGGTCGATCAGCGCGACCAGCTCCTCGACCACCGCCGAGAGCTTGAGGTGGCCGTAGGGCGCATAGGCGAAGCCGGCGCGCGCCGCCGCCTCCGCCTGCGCCTTTGCGCGCCAGCGGTCGAGCCGCGCCGGTGTCGGGGTGTTGAGGAAGAAGGTCGTGCCGAACAGCGCCGCCACCTGCTCCTCAACCTCGACCTTCATCGCATCGACGACGCGCTGCATCCGGCGGATGCGCCGCGACATATTCTCGATCGCCTCGACGCTGTCGCGGATCGGCTGTTCGCGCGGAATTTCGGACAGTGCGCCGAGGATGGTCGAAAAAAAGCCCGGCGGGCGGCGCGCTTCGCCCTCGCCTCCCTCGCCCGGCTTGCCGAAGCTGATCGAGCGATAATCGGGCTTGGGATCGATATAGACGAAGCGCCGGTCGATCTCGCGCCGCGCCGGCCGCTGCTTGAGCGCCGCGATCGCCGGACGGAACGGCGCGTTGGCGAGCACCGACCCGTCGATGAGCACCCGGTCGGAGGGATCGGCCTCGCTTCCGGTCGGAAGCTGGACGCGGACGAAATCGGCGCGCGCCGGCCAGGCGATGCCGCGCTTTTCGAGCACGCTGTCGAGTTCGCGCAGCGTGAAGGGCGGAAAGGCGCCGGGAAAGCTGGCGGTCGCGCGCGCCGCGGCGGCGAGGCCGGGGACGTCGTCGAGCCGCTTGCCCGCGCGGCCGTCCTGCCGGAAATGCATGATCAGCCGGTGTTCCTGCTCGGTCACGCGCGGCGGACTGTTGAGCGCGAGCGGCATGCTGTGCCCCGCATAGTCGGTCACCGACACGAACAGGTCGACCGGCTGACCCGCCGGCAGCAGCGGCCGCCCCTGCGGCCCCGACGCCATCGCATCGAAGGCATCGAGCAGCAGGCCGGAGAAAATCTGTCCGCCGAAGGGCGGTTCGAACCAGCGCGCGCGCACGAAGCGCGACAGCTTGGCGCGCACCTCGTCCTGTGCGCCCTCGCCCACCGTGCGGTCGATGACATTGCCGCGCCGCTTCATCGCCCAGCCGGCGATCGGCACCGCCCAGAATTTGGTTGCCGCCGATAACGGCCGCGCGTCGGGGTCGATCAGCCTGTCGACATCGGCATCGTCGAGCCATAATTCGGTGAGCGGGTCGAGCGACTGGCCGGTCGCCATCGCCCGCGCGAGGAAAATGCCGTTGATGCCGCCCGCGCTGGCGCCCGCGATGATGTCGGCCAGGACGCGCAGCTTGATCCCGCTGCGCGCCGCGAGCGCGACCAGCAATTCGCCATAGGCATCGACCGCCGCCGGTTCCGCCTCGTCATGAAAGGTGCGCGACGCCGCCGCGAGCCGCCACACTTCCTTGGTGATGCCGTGCATGTAGACGGCAAGGCTGATGCCGCCGTAGCAGATCAGGGCAAAGCGTAATTCCTTCTCGCGCATCGGCGACCTGATAGCGCGCTTCCGCACGCCGCGTCACCCCTTGCCGGTCGGTTCCCGAAAAGCCGGGCGGCGCATTAGGACAATATCAAAGTTTCCGATTTATTCACCGTGTCGAATGGGGGTTTGGCCATCAAAAGTGGCCGATTTTCCAGTCTGTAGATTCGAAGCAGGAAGAAGCGATGAGTGCATTCGGACGCCGTCCCGGAACCGCAGGCCGCCCCGCCTTTGGCGTGGCCAAGCCGATGCAGGCTGGCCCCGGCATGGCTGGCGGCGCGCAATTTCCTGCGATCGACACGCCGGCCGCCGAGGCACCCCCGCCGCCGTCGAACCTGAGCCCCGAAATGGAGGCGATGGAGCGGCTGAACCAGCGGTCGACCGCCGAGGCGATGGAGCCCGAAAAGGCGCAGGGTTTCGAAGCCAGCGTCCACAAGATCAAGGAACAGGTGCTGCCGCGCCTGCTCGAACGCGTCGATCCCGAGGCCGCGGCGACGCTGTCGAAGGACGAGCTGACCGAGGAATTCCGCCCGATCATCCTCGAAGTGCTCGCCGAGCTGCGCATCACGCTCAACCGCCGCGAGCAATTCGCGCTCGAAAAGGTGCTCGTCGACGAATTGCTCGGCTTCGGCCCGCTCGAAGAGCTGCTCTCCGACCCCGACATCAGCGACATCATGGTCAACGGCCCGTATCAGACCTATGTCGAGCGCAAGGGCCAGCTCGTCATCGCGCCGATCCAGTTCCGCGACGAACAGCATCTTTTCCAGATCGCCCAGCGCATCTGTAACCAGGTCGGCCGCCGCGTCGACCAGACAACCCCGCTCGCCGACGCCCGTCTGAAGGACGGCAGCCGCGTCAACGTGATCGTGCCGCCGCTCTCGCTTCGCGGCACCGCGATCTCGATTCGTAAATTCTCGGCCAAGCCGATCACGCTCGACATGCTCTGTCAGTGGGGCGCGATGAGCCAGAAGATGTGCACCGCGCTGAAGATCGCAGGCGCGAGCCGGTTCAACATCGTTATCTCGGGCGGTACGGGTTCGGGTAAGACGACGATGCTCAACGCCCTGTCGAAGATGATCGACCCCGGCGAGCGCGTGCTGACCATCGAGGACGCCGCCGAATTGCGGCTGCAGCAGCCGCACTGGCTGCCGCTCGAAACGCGCCCCGCGAACCTCGAGGGCAATGGCGCCATTCACATGGGCGATCTCGTCAAGAACGCGCTGCGTATGCGTCCCGACCGCATCATCATGGGCGAAGTCCGCGGCGCGGAGTGTTTCGACCTCCTCGCCGCGATGAACACCGGTCACGACGGGTCGATGTGTACGCTGCACTCGAACAGCCCGCGCGAATGCCTCGGCCGTATGGAGAACATGGTGCTGATGGGCGACATCAAGATTCCGAAGGAAGCGATCTCGAAACAGATCGCCGACTCGGTCGACCTGATCGTCCAGATCAAGCGCCTGCGCGATGGCTCGCGCCGCGTCACCAACGTCACCGAGGTCATCGGCATGGAAGGCGACGTCATCGTCACCCAGGAATTGTTCAAGTTCGAATATTTGGACGAGGACAAGGACGGAAAGATCATCGGCGAATATCGCTCGATGGGCCTGCGTCCCTATACGCTGGAAAAGGCGCGCCAGTACGGCTTCGATCAGCCCTACCTCGAGGCGTGCCTGTAAGACCCGCCTGCGGGGGGAGGCAGCGCTTAGGGCTTGAGCGCCAGCGCCGCCGCCACGATCGCGACCGCCACGCTCACCAGCGCGATGCCGCGCCACGGCATGAAACCGACCTTGTCGACGTCGCGGCGATTGCGGCGGCGCCACTCGGCGAGTTCGGCGACACCGAACAGGATCGCCGCAGTTACGCTCACCGACAGCATCGACACTTGCATTGACGCTCAACCCTTCGCAAACAGGGGATCTTCCCCCCAGTGACGAGGTGCCGATATGCGTTCGCTTCCGATTATTGCAACCGCTCTTCTTGCCGCCACCGCTCCGGCGTTCGCGATGGCCGATCCGCACGCCGGACATGGCGATCATGGCGCGCACGGTGCCGCGCCCGACGGCGCGATCGCCGCAGCGGTGGCGGCGCCGACCCGCACGCCCGCCAATGTCGCGCGCGACGCGGCGCGCCATCCCACCGAAACGCTGGCCTTCTTCGGCGTGAAGCCGGGCGATACGGTCGTCGAACTGTGGCCGGGCGGCGGCTGGTATACCGAGATTCTGGCGCCGCTGACCCAAAGCGGTGGCGGCACGCTCTATGCCGCGGCGCCGTGGGAGCGCGGGCTGAATACGATCCGCAAATGGCAGGAGGCCAAGCCCGACGCCTATGGCGCAGTCAAGCTCGCCGAATTTCCCGCGACCGGCGCCGGACCCAAGGTGCCCGACGGCAGCGCCGACGTGGTGCTGACCTTTCGCAACGTCCACAATTGGCGCTTCGGCGGCATGGACAAGACCGCCGAAGCCTTCCAGCAAATCTATGCGATGCTGAAGCCCGGCGGCGTGCTCGGCGTCGTCGACCACCGCCTGCCCGAGGCGATGGATTCGGCGCTCGAGGAAAAGAGCGGCTATATGAAGCGCTCGTCGGTCGTCGCCTTTGCCGAAGCCGCCGGATTCAAGCTGGCGGGCGAAAGCGAGGTCAACGCCAACCCCCGGGACACGCACGATTATGAAAAGGGCGTGTGGAGCCTGCCGCCGACGCTGACCAACAAGGATGTCGACCGCGAAAAATATGTCGCGATCGGCGAATCGGACCGCATGACGCTGAAGTTCGTGAAGCCGGCAAGCTGAGCAAGCCGCTCGAAACGATCGACCCCGCGCTGCTGCTCAGCGCCTATGCGCAGGGGATATTCCCGATGGCCGACGGGGCGGACGACCCGTCGGTCCATTGGGTCGAACCGCGGCTGCGCGCGATCCTGCCGCTCGATGGCTTTCACCTGTCGCGCAGCCTGCGCAAGCTGCTGCTCGCCGACCGTTTCCGCGTCACCACCGACACCGCCTTTCCCGCGATGATGGCGCTGTGCGCCGAAGCCGCCGACGACCGGCCGACGACGTGGATCAACCCGGTGATCCGTGCGAGCTACGAACGATTGTTCCGCATGGGCCATGCCCATAGCGTCGAATGCTGGTACGACGGGGAACTGGTCGGCGGCCTCTATGGCGTGTCGCTGGGGCGCGCCTTTTTCGGCGAATCGATGGTCAGCCGGATGCGCGATGCCTCGAAAATCGCGCTCGCGCATCTCGTCGCGCGGCTCAGGGCCGGGGGCTTCGAGCTGCTCGATTGCCAGTTCATGACGCCGCACCTCGCCAGCCTGGGCGCGATCGAAATGCCCCAGGCCGCCTATCTCGCGCGGCTTTATTCGGTGCTGTCGGGGGCCGGCGATGCGGCCTTGGGCGCCGCCGCGGGAGCGGCCGGAGCCGGAGTACCCTCGCCGCCATTCCCGGCGGGCGACTGGTCGGCGCTCGATGCCTTGGGCGCCGATACTGCCTTGGGCGAGGAGCGCGCGACGGGTTCGCCGCCCGGATATGTCATCGCACAGCTTTTGACGAAGACATCATAGATCGGGTGCTGGATCACATTGCGCTCGGGGCGTTCCTTGAACACCCAGCCCGAAAAGACGCGATACCATTTATTGTCGCGCTGATCCTGCACCGACAATTGCACGAAGGCGCCGGTTTCGGGGGGATCTTCCCACGGCGCCGTCTGTTCGCAGGCGCGCAGGCGAACGATCGCACGGCCGACGCGCGCGGTATCGCCCGGCTTCATCGTCAGATCCTGCACCAGCCCGTTGCGCTTGTTGAGCAGGCCCAGCACCGCAACGCGCTCGGCCATCGGGGTCGCGCCTTCGATCCCGCCGACTTCCTGCGGCACGGTTTCGGACTTGGCGATCTGCGGGATGTTGCTCGTCGTCTTGGTCTGGTTGCCGCGATCGCAGCCGGCCAGCGTCGTCGCCGCGAGCAGCGCGATCAGCGCGGAACGGAAAAGCGGCGTCGCCACGGCGCTCAGTCGGCGCCGGGCCGCCAGGCCTCGTAATCGCCGGTCGCGGCGGCGCGATGCCCGCCGCGTTCGAGCGCGCCGGCGGGGCGATAGGCACCCAGGCTGCCGGTCAGATTTGCAGTCGGCTCGGCGAGCCAGGGGCGCGGCGCAGGCAGCACGTCGGACGGCAGTTCGTCGAAGGTGCCGTGCAGCCAGCCGTGCCATTCGGGCGGCACGCGGCTCGCGTCGTTCGATCCCTTGTAGAGCACCCAGCGGCGCTTGCCGTCGCGCGACCGGAAATAGCGGTTGCCAAGGCCGTCCTCGCCGACCTGCTCGCCATTTTTCCAGCTGCTCAGCAGCGTGCCGACGGTCGCGCCGTCCCACCAGGTGAAAATCTTGCCCAAGATGCTCATGGCGGTGGCGTTTACAGGCAAGCGTGCGGGCTTCGCAAGCGGTCTTTGGCGAAAAGCGGCGCCATTACCGCCTGCCCCGCCCCTACTTTGCGTCCTGCCACGTCACCTTGGCGCTTTCGTCGATCCCCAGCTTCGCTGCGGTGCCGCCCGCCAGTTCGAGCACCGCCGCTACTTCGCCGCCGCTGACGACGGGATCGAGCGATTCGGGGATGGCGTTTTCGGCGATCCGGTCGATGCTGCCGTCGGCGCGCACGAAGATCATGTCGAGCGGGATCAGCGTGTTCTTCATCCAGAAATTGGCGATCTTCGGCTTGGCGAACGGAAACAGCATGCCGCCATCGGCGGGCAGCGACGTGCGGAACATCAGTCCCTTTTCCTGTTCGGCCTCGGTTCGCGCGACCTCGACGCGAAAGCGGTGGGTGGTGCCCGCCATTGCGATGGTCAGCGGCACTGTCGCCTCGGCGCCGGCTTCGGCCTCGGCGCCCTTGTCGCAGCCCGCGACGGGCAGCGCGAGCGCCAGGGTGAGGGCGGTCAGCATGGCTCGCATCGGCATCTCCTTGTCGACTTTCTGGTCGCCGTCTTGTCGCCGGCCTCGGGGTGCCGGACGTTCAGCGCCGCTGCCTAATCGAGCGCCGCCTCGGCGTCCAGCGCGGCCAGCGCCGCTGCGTCCCCCGGCGGGACAGCGAGGATGCGCCGCGCGAGCGCGGGCGAATGGCCGGCGCGCGCGAAGGCCGCCACCTGGCGCTCGCGCTGCGCGGGATCGTCGAGCGGCTGGCGCGCGAACGGACCGAAGCGGCGGCGGCGCGCAAATCCGACGGCCGAAGCCATCGCCGCGCCCTCGGCGGCGTCGATCGCCTCGCCCGCATCGGCTTCGTCGATGCCGTCGACGAAAAGCTGCGCGCGCACGCGCCGCGCGCCCAGCCCGCGCCGCGTCATCGCGGCGCCGCGCATCGCGGCATATTGCCGGTCATCAAGGTAGCGCAGCCGCTCCATACGGTCGGCGATCGCGTCGCAAGCGGCGCGCGGATCGGCCGCATCGGTCCATTCGGCCTCGCGCAGCTTGCGCCCCAGATAGCGCAGCAATTTCGCCCGGCTGGTCGCGAATCGCGCCACATAGGCGAGCGCCAATTCGTCGAGTCGCGATGCGTCGAGCGGCTTTTTGCTTCGGTCGGACGGAGTGCGGCGGTTGGCCATATGCCATGTTTATGCCACAGTCGGGTCCGATTGAGAACGATCAGAGCCCCTATGCCCGGCGGAAAGCCCGGAAAAATGGGCGATTATGTTCAAACAGTCAGGGATCGCGCACGCTCATCATGGCACCGGAAGATGACATGCTTGTTGCCGCATCCCCCGTTTCCCGGGATTCGACACCCCTTATGACCGAAAATTCCGCTCCTGCGGTGGAGGCGCTTGTCCCCACCCCGACCGAATGCGCCCAGCCGCGCCGCTTTTCGAACTTCGCCACCGTCGGCGAAGCGCTCGACTATGCCGCCGCGGGTACGCGCGGGCTCAATTTTCATGATCCGCGCGGGCGCCTGATCCGCCCCTATCCCTATAGCGAGCTCAAGGCCGATGCGCTCGAGGCCGCCTATCGCCTCGTGGCGGCGGGGGTACAGCCCGGCGACCGCATCGCGCTGGTCGCCGAAACCGGCGCCGAATTTGCCGCGCTGTTCTTCGGCACCATCTATGCCGGCGCCTGGCCGGTGCCGCTGCCGCTGCCGACCAGCTTCGGCGGGCGCGATTCCTATGTCGGACAGCTTGTCGTCCAGCTCACGAGCTGCGACCCCAAGATGCTGTTCTTCCCGCCCGAAATCGCCGCCATGGCCACCGAAGCCGCCGAACAGCGAGGCGTCCAGCCGATGGACTGGAGCGAATTTGCGGCGCGCCCCGCGCCTGTCGTCGATCTGCCCGAACAGAAGCCCGACGAAACCTGCTATCTGCAATATAGCAGCGGCTCGACGCGCTTCCCGCACGGGGTCGCCGTCACCCATGCGGCACTGCTCAACAATCTCGCGGCGCATGCGCACGGCATGGAATTGCGCGACAGCGACCGCTGCATTTCGTGGCTGCCCTGGTATCACGACATGGGCCTCGTCGGCTGTTTCCTGTCGCCGGTCGCCAATCAGGTGTCGGTGGACTATCTGAAGACCGAGGATTTCGCCCGCCGTCCGCTCGCCTGGCTCGATCTCATCAGCCGGAACAGCGGCACGACGCTCAGCTATTCGCCGACCTTCGGCTACGACATCTGCGCGCGCCGTATTTCCAGTCAGACGCATGTCGCCGACCGTTTCGACCTGTCGCGCTGGCGCGTCGCCGGCAACGGCGCCGACATGATCCGCCCCGACGTCATGCAGAGCTTCGTCGATGCCTTCGCCGACGCCGGTTTCAAGGCGAGCGCCTTTCTGCCGAGCTACGGCCTGGCCGAAGCGACGCTGGCGGTCAGCATCATGCCCCCCGGCGAAGGGATCGTTGTCGAACTGGTCGAGGAAACCGAATTGTCGGGGGCCAGCGGCGACGCGGGACGCCCGACCCGCTACCGCGCGATCGTCAACTGCGGCCGCGCCGTACGCGACATGACGATCGAGGTTCGCGACGAGGACGGCAATATCCTTCCCGACCAGACCGTCGGCAAGGTGTGGTGCAC
>NZ_MEFH01000122.1:0-14019 GCF_001725095.1 Sphingopyxis sp. SCN 67-31
CCGAGCTCGTCGAGCACGATCAGGTCGAGCCGCGACAGCTGCGCCGCCAGGGTCCCGCCTTTGCCGATCCGGGTCTCCTCTTCGAGGCGTGTCACCAGACCAGTGGACCGCATCGCGGCGGCATCCCGTTCGCGCGAGGGAGCTTGTTCCACCTTCTCAAGAATCCTGTCTATCGGGGTATGATCGTTCACAAGGGCCAAGCCTATCCCGGGGAGCACGAGCCGATCGTCGATGAGGAGTTGTGGAACGAGGTCCAGAGCCGCCTCGCAGAGAAGGCCCCGCCCAGAAAGCGCGGCACCAACCGGCAGCAGGACGCCTTCTTCCTCGATCGTCTGTTTGATCCTGGCGGGCGACCCATGGTGATCGATTATTCCGTGAAGGGCTCTCGCCGTTATCGCTATTATCAGTCCCGTCGCGATCTCGTTCGCAAGGCGGGCGCGAACGGAACGCGCATCTCTGTCGGCGTTCTGGAAAACTATGTCGTCGGTCACCTGACCACTCTGCTTGGAGACCAGCATCAGCTCCGGCGAATCTCGGGTATCACGGACGGCGCGCGCCTTGCTTTGTTGTTCGCCAATGCCGACCGGTTCCTCCACGAGCTCGGAAACCCGTCCAGTCAAGAAGCGGCGGTTCGATCTCTGGTGAGCAGGGTTCAGATCAATGCTACCGACGTGGTCGTCGATATCGCCGCGGCCCAACTGGTCGGCGATAGCGCAGAAGGATCGGGATGGAGTCTTACGCTGGCATCGCCGCCACGGAAGCCATTCCGCGAGGCCAAGTTGATGATCTCCGCGGGTGAGGCCCAAAAGATCGCGCGTGATGAAAAGCTTGTCGAACTGATCTCGGAAGCCTTCGAAACTAGGGCGCTTGTGATGGCGTCGCCTGACCTTGCGCTGCACAAGCTTGCGGAGAGGGAAGGGCGGTGCCGAAAGCAGATGACGCAGCTCCTCAAGCTGAGCTGGCTATCGCCGCGGATAGTTGACGGAATCATGCGGGGCAGCCAACCGCCGAGCCTGACGCGGAAACGGCTCATGGCTATCGAACTTTCTCCTAGCTGGTCTGAACAGGAGCGGCTTCTGGGATTCGGCTAGGCTGGAATCGATGCGCCCTACGATGCAGACCGCCCGCCCATTGAGGCGGGTTTTTTGTGACCGGAGACTATAGCGCGTTTCCGGGCATGTTTGGCGAGGAGAGGAAGGTCTCTCGCCCCAATCGGTTGAAGTCTACTCCGCAAGTCGCGCGGAACCGCGCCACTTCGCGGCTCGGCTCTTTCACCTCATGAAAATGTATAGTCCCGCAGGACTCTATGGTGCGGTCGAGAAGACTCGAACTTCCACGGCCTTTCGGCCACAACGACCTCAACGTTGCGCGTCTACCAGTTCCGCCACGACCGCACATCATGTTGGGCCGGACGGGTCCGGCACCGGGTAGGAGCGGGCGCCTAGCAAAGCTTTCGGGGGGATGCAAGCGAGCTTCGCCGCTTTTGTTCCGCGCGTCCCGCATCGCCCGGCGCGCGCCGTTTCGCCGCGCGGCGGAGCGCCTGTCATCGAAGCGACTCCGAAGCGTCATCCCTCTGTCATCGCTCTACCGTCAGACCGTCATCGAATCACCCTAGTGGCGGCGTCACCGGGGGCGAGACGGCGGTGCCTCTCCTCGTTCGCCGGTGATTTTTCAGCAGCGTCCAGGCGGCGCACACCGGGAACGGAGATTTTCATGGCGGCATTCGCACGCATTCGTTTGGTCATGCTCAGCGGCGTGGCCTGTTCCATCCTTGCCGCCTGCGGGGCCGACGGCGTCGCCTCGCCGGGTGAGGGCACGATCGTCATTCCGGCGCCGACGCCCACGCCGACCCCCACCCCCACGCCGACCCCGACGCCGGGCACCGTCACCCCCGCCGCCAACTGCCCGACCATCGCGGGCAGCGACCAGCTCAGCGACCTCGGCACGATCAGCGGCCCGCAGGGCACCTGGCGCAACTGCGGCTTCCCCGCGCGCTTCAACGCGACGACCGCGATTCCCAAGGTGCCGGGCGTCATCTATTCGCTGCCGGGCCGCGTCGATGTCGGCAAGGACGAGGGGCCGTCGGGCACCAACACGGTCGTCACGCTGACGATCGACCCCGGCGTCGTCATCTTCGGCGCGACCGGCGTGTCGTGGCTCGCGGTCAACCGCGGCAACAAGATCGACGCGGTCGGCACCCCGACCCAGCCGATCATCTTCACCGGCCGCGGCAACGTCGTCGGCTCGGCCGACGACAGCACCTCGCAGCTGTGGGGCGGCGTCGTGCTGCTGGGCCGCGCGCCGGTCACCGACTGCTTCGCGCCGGGGCCGGGCGTCGTCGAGGGGACCGACAGCTGCTACCGCGAGACCGAAGGTGCCAGCGGCGCCCATTACGGCGGGTCGAACAAGGCCGACAGCTCGGGCCGCATGTCCTATGTCCAGCTCCGCTATTCGGGCTTCACCCTCGCGCCCGACAAGGAGCTTCAGGCGCTGACCCCCTCGGGCGTGGGTTCGGGCACGCAGCTCGACCATATCCAGAGCCACAACAGCTCCGACGACGGTATCGAGGTGTTCGGCGGCAATGTGAACATGAAGCACCTCGTCATCACCGGCGCCGAGGACGACAGCCTCGACACCGATGTCGGCTATCAGGGCAACATCCAATATGTGATCGCGGTCCAGCGCGCCGGCGGCACGATCGGCGACTCGATCATGGAGATCGATTCGGACGGCAACGAGAATGCGTCGCCGCGCCAGCGCGTGACGATATCCAACTTCACCTTCATCCACCGCAACAATGCGGCGGGGAACGGCGCCGCGATCCGTATCCGCGGCGGGGCCGATTATAATTTCGTCAACGGCCTGATCGTCGCGCCGGGGTTCCGCTGCCTGCGCATCGACAGCACGACGACGACGCAGGCCGCCAATCCCGCGCTCGACGAAGCCGGCCCGCCGCGCTTCGAATCGGTCTCGATGCAGTGCAACGGCACGCCGTTCCGCGGCGGCGGAAGCCCCGCCGTCACCGATGCGGAGGTGCGGGCGATCTTCGAACTGGGGGCGGAGAACCGGTCGACCTATGTGCCGACGCTGGCCGACCTGTTCGTCAACGGCGCGACCGAGACCGGCTTCAAGCCGTTCGATGCCAGGACGCTGAACGCCTTCTTCGACACCACGGCCTATGTCGGCGCCGTCCGCGACGCCAGCGACACCTGGTATCAGGGCTGGACGTGCAACTCGGCCACCGCCTCCTTCGGGTCGGCGAGCGGCGCCTGCACCGCGATCCCGACGACCTGATCCGACGCGACCCGATCGGGGGAGCGGGCGGGCGCTGCACCGGCCCGCTCCCCCTTCTGCCTTATTCTTGGGGACACTCCACATGACCAAGCGGCCGATCTTCGCCAGCCTGCTTCTCCTCAGCTCCGCGCTCGTCGCGCCGGCCGCCCTCGCCCAGCAGGAGCCGGCCGCCGAAGGCGCGGCGCCCGCCGGCGAACGCCCGGCGTCCGACGAGGCGCAGGGCGACGTCTCGATCCCCGGCGGCGGCGGGCAGGAGATCGTCGTCACCGGCCGCTTCACCCCCAACGTCGTCCGCGCGACGCCGGAGGTCGTGTCGGTGCTCTCCTCGGCCGACATTGCGCGCACCGGCGAAGGCGACATCTCGGGCTCGCTTCAGCGCGTGACCGGCCTTTCGGTCGTCGGCGGCGGCTTCGTCTATGTCCGCGGGCTGGGCGACCGCTATTCGCTGGCCTTGCTCAACGGATCGCCGCTGCCGAGCCCCGAACCGCTGAAGCGCGTCGTGCCGCTCGACATCTTTCCGTCCAACGTGATCGATTCGACGCTGGTCCAGAAAAGCTATTCGGCGAACTTTCCCGGCGAGTTCGGCGGCGGGGTGATCAACCTGACGACCAAGGCGACCCCGCGCGAACCCTTCCTGACCCTGTCGGGCGGCATCGGCTGGGACAGCGAGACGACCAACCAGCTCGGCTATACCTATTATGGCAGCGACACCGACTGGACGGGGTTCGACGACGGCACCCGCGACGTGCCGCCGCTGTTCGCCGCCGCGCTGGCCAGCGGCAAGCCGGTCCTCGAGGGCGCCGATTTCAGCCGGGACGAATTGAAGGCGATGGCGATGCAGCTGTCGAACGCGCCGACGACGCTCCTCCAGCAGAACGACCATATCCCGGTCAACTGGTCGGCGGGGCTCACCGGCGGCACGACGATCGCGCTTCCGGGCGGCGAACTGGGCATCATCGCGACCGCCGGGATCAGCAACAAGTGGCGCACCCGCGACACGCTGCAGCAGACCTCGGTCGAGCGCGACCTGTCGGGCGATCCGCAGTCGAGCTATAACCGCGTCGTCACCGACAATCGCGTCGTCGTGAACGGCCTGCTCGGCTTCGGGCTGGAACTCGGCGATCACAAGCTGCGTTGGACCAGCCTCTATATCCGCGACACGCTGAAGCAGGCCCGGCTCGCGCTCGGCACCGACCGCAACCAGTCCGACCGCGACATCATGAAGCAGGACACCGCCTGGTACGAACGACAGCTGATCAACACCCAGTTCGTCGGCGAGTTCAAGTTCGACCGGCTGTCGCTCGACCTGCGCGGCGCCTACGCCAATTCGCAGCGCGAGGCGCCCTATGAGCGCAGCTTCACCTATGTCCGCACCAACCTGCCCCCCGAACAGGACCCGGTCGGCGGCAAGTTCGTCAACGACCTCGGCGGCAGCCGAGGCGACGCGTCGATCGCCTTTTCGGACCTGAACGAGGATCTGTGGTCGGGCGGCGTCGACCTGTCCTACGAAATCGCGCCGCGCGTCAGCGCGACGGTCGGCTATGCCTACAGCGACACGCACCGCGTCGCGACGCGCCGGTCCTTCCTGTTCCGCGCCTCGAACCTGCCGCTGGCGGTACAGCAGCTCCGCCCCGACTATCTGCTCTCCGACGCGACGATCCAGCTCTATGACATCACGATGATCGAAACCTCGGCGCAGGACGGCACAGCGGCCTTCGATGCCAAGCTGCGCACCCACGCGGGTTATGCCCAGCTTCAGGCCGAGATCGTGCCGGGGGTCAACGTCAATGCGGGCGTCCGCTATGAACAGGCGAAGCAGACGGTCGCGCCGGTCGACCTGTTCGGCAGCGGCTCGTCGGCGATCGTGGCGACCGACCTCGACCGCGATTACTGGCTGCCGGCGGTGACGCTGACCTGGGAACTGGCGCCCGATATGCAGCTTCGCGCGAGCGGGTCCAAGACGATCGCGCGCCCGCAGTTCCGCGAACTGGTGGCGCAGGTCTATCAGGACCCCGAATCGAACCGCTTGTACCGCGGCAACCCGTCGCTCACCGACAGCGAGCTGTGGAATGCCGAGGCGCGCTACGAATGGTATTTCGGGCGCGATCAGCGGCTGTCGGTCGCCGGCTTCTACAAGGCGATCGATAATCCGATCGAGGCCTATACCTCGATCTCGGATTCGTCGATCAACACCAGCTACGCCAACGCGCCCAAGGCGACGCTCTATGGCGCCGAGGTCGAGCTTCAGAAATATGTGCCGCTGGACAATATGTCGGATGGGGCCTTCTGGGCCAGCCGCCGGCTCGTGCTGATCGGCAACTACACCTACACGCAGTCGAAGATAAAGGTCGGCGCGGGCGACACCACCGTCATCGATGGGAACCGGCAGGACGCGGCCAATTATTTCTTCGACGGCGCGCCGCTGACCGGCCAGTCCGACCATCTGGTCAACGTCCAGATCGGGCTGGAGGACACCGACCGGCTGTCGCAGCAGACGTTGCTGCTGACCTATGCCAGCCCGCGCGTCACCAGCCGCGGTCCGTCGGGGCAGCCCGACCTGCTCGAAAAACCGGGCGTCTCGCTCGATTTCATCGCGCGGCAGGGCCTGATGCTGCTCGGCAAGGAGATCGAACTGAAGTTCGAGGCCCGCAACCTGACCGGCCGCACCTACAAGGAGGTGCAGGAATCGGGGAGCAACCGCATCTATTTCAACCGCTACAAGCTCGGCCGCACCTTCTCGCTGAGCGCGTCGCTCAAATTCTAGACTCCGTCCTGCGGGGATTTAGGGTTCGGCACAGCTTTTCCCATTCGTCACCCTGAACTTGTTTGGCAATTATCCCTTTTCGACAGGTGACTGTTCCCCGGCGAATGCCGGGGTCCAGATGGCGCAGCGCTACCACGCATGGACCCCGGCTTTCGCCGGGGAACAGCTCCCTACTTGCGTGAAGGGTATATACCCCGACTTGTTTCAGAGCCTGCCTCGGACCCGATCCAGGGGTCCATGGTCTGCCCTCGACTGAACGACGGCGCAAAAGGGAAGGTCCGGCCATGGATGCTGAAACAAGTTCAGCATGACGAACGGATGGGGCAGCACGCCGAACCCCGAATCCCACAGGCCGTAGATTCCGATGACTTCGGATCGACCCCCTTTTTGCGTCATTGCGAGCGGAGCGAAGCAATCCAGGGCGGTTACCGCCTGCTCTGGATTGCCGCGCGGCTGCGCCGCTCGCGGGTAACGGTCCCTTGACGGCATCATGCCATAGCAATGCGACTACCTTGCTCTTCACGGAAGGGCATTCACCCTCGGACTCGCTCCACTGACAAAAAACTGTAATCTTCCCGTCAACTGATTGTCACCGATCGGCCCTAGGGCGATTCGCGTGCCGCAGATTCAGCCTCGGGGGGACAAAGGGATTTCATGGCGATGGTGATGCCCGGATCGGCCTTGCGGCTGCCGCGCGCGTTTCCCGCGTGGCTGCGCGGCAGCCGGCGTTCGCCGCGCGCGCTGGCGCCGACGCTGCTCGTCGGCCTGCTCGGCGCGCTGCTCGTGCTGCAGGCCGTGCGCCTGCTGTGGGCGCTGATCGTGCCGCTGGCGCCGCTCGGCGCGTGGCAGCCGCAGACCGCGGCGATCGCGTCGCCCGCCGAACGGCGCGCGCTGTTCGCGGGCTTCGATCCCTTCTTCCGCACCGCGGCGCAGGGACCGGCGAGCGCGACCGTCACCGCGCTCGGGCTGACCCTCCACGGCGTCAATATCAACGAGGCGACCGGCGGCGGCTCGGCGATCATCGCGGGCGAGGACGGCGTGCAGGCGAGCTATGCGGTCGGCGACGAGATCGCACCGGGGGTGACGCTCGCGGGCGTCGCCTTCGACCATGTCGTGCTCGACCGCGGCGGTGCGCGCGAAAGTCTCTTCCTCGACCAGAGCGGCGAGGCGCCGGTCGCCAATCCCGCATCATCGCTTCCCGCGCCGACCCCTGAGCCTGCGGCTCCCGCCACCGGCGGCGAACTCTCGCCCGCCGCGCTGAAGGCGGGGGTCGCCTTCGCGCCGCGCAGCGAGGGTGGGCGCGTCACCGGCCTCGTCGTTCAGCCGCAGGGTGACGGCACCGCCTTCCGCGCCGCGGGCTTGCGCCCCGGCGACGTCATCCGGTCGGTCGGCGGCCGGCCGATCGCATCCGCGGGCGACGCCGCCGCGCTCGCGGGCCAGCTCACGCCGGGCGCGCGCCTGTCGCTCGAGGTCGAGCGCGGCGCGAGCGTCGTCCCCATCGCCCTCTTCCTGTCAAAGCCGTAGGTTCATGCGTTTCAAACTTTCCCTGATGCTGGCCGTCGCGCTCGTTTCCGCCGCACCGGCCCCCGCGTCGGCCCAATATACGCTCAACGTCCGCGACGCCGACATCCGCGCCTTCATCCAGGACGCGGCGCGCATCACCGGGCGGACCTTCGTCATCGACGGGCGCGTCAACGGAAAGGTGTCGGTCGTCACCGACCGGCCGCTGTCGCGCAGCGAATATTTCGAGATATTCCTCGCCACCCTGCGCTCGAATGGGCTGGTCGCGGTGCCGGGCCCGAACGGCAGCTATCGCATCCAGCCGATCGACGGCGCCGCGGCGCAGCCCGGCCGCATCGGCAGCGACCGCGCGGCGCAGAACCAGTTCGTGACCGAGATCATCCGCCTGCGCCACATCGACGCCGTCGCGGCGGTCGAAACGCTGCGTCCGCTGGTCAGCGCGCAGGGGTCGCTGACCGCGAACCGCAACGCCAACAGCCTCGTCGTCGCCGATTTCGCCGACAATATCCGCCGCATCCGCGCGCTCGCCGCCAGCATCGACCGCGACAGCTCGACCAGCGAGATCGTGTCGCTGAAGAATGCCGGCGCGCGAGAGATCGCCGCGGCCCTGCAGGCGCTGGTGCCCGCGGCCGGGGAGGGGGCTCAGGCGCCGCTCGCGGTCGTCCCCATCGACAGCAGCAACGCCATCGCGCTGCGCGGCGACCAGGCGATGGTCGCGCGCTTCGTCCAGATGGCGCGCGACCTCGACCAGAAGGCGGCGGGCGGCACCGAATTGCGCGTCTATTGGCTCGAACATGCGAATGCCGAGACGCTGCTTCCGACCTTGCAACAACTCGTCGGTGGCGGCAGCGACCCGGCGCAGAAGGCGGGGCTTCCCCCTGCATCCTCCTCCTTCGGATCGGCGGGCGAGGGTGGGGCCCGCCGCGGCGCCGGCCGCCGCGTCCGCCCGCGTCGGCGGATCGGGCGGCAGCATCGCGACGCGCGGACCCGCGATCGTCACCCGCTACGAGGGCGCGAACGCGATCATCGTCGCCGCCAATTCCGACGTGCAGCGCATGCTCGGCGAACTGATCCGCCAGCTCGACGCACGGCGCGAGCAGGTGCTGGTCGAGGCGGTGGTGGTCGAGATCGGCGACGATGCGGCGAAGCGGCTCGGCGTCCAGTTCCTGCTCGGCGGCAAGAATATCCCGTTCGCCGCGACCAATTACAGCAACGCGGTGCCGAACATCCTGACGATCGGCGGCGCCTATGCGGCCAACCGGCTGACCCAGGAAACGACGACGGTCAACGGCACCACCACCGTCACCCAGACGACGAGCGCGCTGGGCAACAGCCTGCAGGAAGCGGCGGCGGCCTCGATCCTCCAGGCGACCGGCGGCTTCGGCGGTTTCGCGGGGGATATCGGCAAGAATACCGTGTTCGGCACGATCATCAACGCGGTGCGGTCGGACACGAGTTCGAACCTGCTGGCGACGCCGCATATCGTGACGCTCGACAATCAGGCGGCGAAATTCCTCGTCGGGCAGGAGGTGCCGATCACCACCGGCGAGGCGCTCAGCGACAATTTCGACAACGCCTTCCGCACCGTCCAGCGCGAGGAGGTCGGCATCAAGCTGGAGGTCACGCCGCAGGTCAACGCGGCGGGCGAGGTCAAGCTGTTCGTGCGGCAGGAGGTGTCGAGCGTCGCCGGCCCGGTATCGTCGCGCAACAGCGACCTGATCCTCAACAAGCGCTATTTCGAAACGACGCTGACCGTCGACGACGGACAGATACTGGCGATCGGCGGCCTGCTCAACGACGACGAGCGGCGGACGATCGAGCGCGTGCCGCTGCTCAGCGACATTCCGCTGATCGGCGAGCTGTTCAAGTCGCGCACCCGCAGCCGCGCCAAGACCAACCTGATGGTGTTCATCCGCCCGACCGTGCTGCGCAGCCGCGAGGACAATGCCGCGCTCACCGCGCGCCGCTACGGCTTCATCCGCGATGCCCAGCTTCGCCGCAATCCCGATGCCGAGCCGGCGATCGATGCGCTGGTGCGCGACTATCTGGGCACGGTGCCGCCGCTGCCGAGCGCGCCGACCGCCGCCGACACCACCGTCGGCCCGGTCGACCTTCCCGCGCTGCGCGGCGCCGACGGCACGGTCACGCCGACCGAGGTGCCGCCGTCGGTCGGGGACGCGCCGCGGCCGGGGGGAGCGGATCGGTGAACGCCGCCGAACCGGCCATGCCCCCTGCGGCGCCGGTCGATATCCCCTATGGCTTCGCGCGCGCGCGCGGCGTCGTCATCGCGCCGGGCGAGGACGGTGTGTGGCTGGCGACGCTGCGCGAGGGCAGCGATCCCGCGGTGCTGATCGAGGTCAGGCGCCACCTCGCGGCGCCGCTGCGCATCGCCACCGCGCCGCCTGCCGATTTCGACCGCCTGCTGTCCGATCATTATGCCGTCGACGCGTCGGCCGCGGCGATGGCGGGGTCGCTCGAAGGCGGCGACATCGATCTGATCGCGGGCGGCCTGCCCAGCGCCGAGGACCTGCTCGACAGCGCCGACGACGCCCCCGCGATCCGCCTGATCAACGCGATCATCGCCGAAGCGGTGCGGCAGGGGGTCAGCGACATCCATGTCGAGCCCTATGAAAGCGGGCTGGTCGTGCGGATGCGCACCGACGGGGTGCTGCGCGAGCATCTGCGCATGCCGCCGCACGTCGCGCCGGTGGTCGTCAGCCGCATCAAGGTGATGGCGCGCCTCGACATCGCGGAGCGCCGGGTGCCGCAGGACGGGCGCATCGCGCTGACGCTCGCGGGCAAGGCGGTCGACGTGCGCGTCTCGACCCTGCCGAGCCGCGCCGGGGAGCGCGTGGTGATGCGCATCCTCGACAAGGACACGGCGGGGATCGACTTCGATGTCCTCGGCCTGACGGGCGAGGCCGACCGCATATTGCGCGAGGCGCTCGCCGAACCGAACGGCATCATCCTCGTCACCGGGCCCACCGGGTCGGGCAAGACGACGACGCTCTATGCGGCGCTGAAGCAGTTGAACGACGGGCAGCGGAATATCCTGACCGTCGAGGACCCCGTCGAATATGCCGTCGACGGCGTCGGCCAGACGCAGGTGAACCCGAAGGTCGGGCTCGATTTCGCGGCGGGGCTGCGCGCGATCCTGCGCCAGGACCCCGACGTCGTGATGGTCGGCGAAATCCGCGACCGCGAAACCGCCGACATCGCGGTGCAGGCGTCGCTGACCGGCCACCTCGTGCTGTCGACCGTCCACACCAACGACGCGGTGGGCGCGATCACCCGCCTCAAGGACCTGAAGGTCGAGCCCTTCCTGCTCGCCTCGACGCTGCGCGCAGTGCTCGCGCAGCGGCTGGTCCGCAAGCTCTGCGACCATTGCCGCGAGCCGGTGCAGGCCGACAACGGCATCGCCGCGGTGCTCGGGCTCGACATCGGCACGGTGATCTGGCGCCCGAAAGGGTGCGAGGCGTGCGGCCACAGCGGCTTCAAGGGCCGCATCGGCGTGTTCGAGGCGATCCGGGTCGACGAAACGATCCGCCGCTTCATCTACGCCGGCGGCGACGAGACGATGATTGCCAAGCATGCTTTCCTGAAAGCCCCGACGCTCGCCAGTGCGGCGCGCGCGATGGTCGCGAAGGGGCTGACCACGCCCGAGGAGGCGATCCGCATCGCGCGGCGCGAGGATGTCGATGCCTGACTATCGCTATGTGGCGATCGACCCGCGCGGGCGCGAGCGCCGCGGGCGCCTGCGCGCCGCGAACGACGATGCCGCGCGCGCCGACCTGACCGCGCGCCGCTTCCACATCGTCGCGGTGGAAGAGGCGGGGGCGCGGCCGGCCGGCCGTTCGCTGTTTCTCGCGCGGCGCCGCGAGCGCCTGACCGCGAGGGACCTCGCGCTGTTCACGCGCCAGCTGGCGACGCTGGCCGAGGTCGCGCCGCTCGAAGAGGCGCTGCGCACGCTGGGTCGTCAGAGCGAAGCGGAAAGCGCGCGCGCGGTGATCGGCGACGTCCACGCTGGGCTGCTCGAAGGTCGCCGCCTCGCCGACGCGATGGCGCGCCAGCCGCGCAGCTTTCCGCCGCTTTACCGCGCAATGGTCGCGGCGGGGGAGACGACCGGCAGCCTGACGCTGATCCTCGCGCGGCTCGCCGACCTGCTCGAACGCCAGGCCGAGGTGCGCGGCAAGCTGATCGCGGCGCTCGCCTATCCGATCGTGCTCGCCATCGTCGCGGTCGGGGTCGTCGCGGCGCTGATGATCTTCGTCGTCCCGCGCGTCGTCGAACAGTTCACCGACGTCGGGCAGCAGCTTCCCTTCCTGACCCGCGCGGTGATCGCGATCTCGGGCTTCCTCGCGGGCTGGTGGTGGCTGATCGCGCTGCTGCTCGCCGCGGCCGCCTTCGGCTGGACGACGGCGATGCGCCGCCCCGCGTTCAAGGCGCGAGTCGACGCGCGGCTTCTGGGTCTGCCTTTGCTCGGACGGCTGCTGCGCGACCTGTACGCCGCCCGCTTCGCGCGCACCCTCGCGACGATGGTGTCGAGCCGGCTACCGCTGGTCGAGGGGCTGCGGCTGACGGTGCCGACGATTCGCAACGCGGCGCTCGCCGCCGCGACCGCGGGGCTCGTCGATCAGGTGCGCGCCGGCGGCAGCCTGTCGTCGGCACTTCGCGATGCGGGGGTGTTCCCGCCGCTGCTCGTCTACATGACCGCGAGCGGCGAAAGCGCGGGGCGGCTGGAGGCGATGCTCGAACGCGCCGCCGATTATCTGGAGCGCGAGTTCGACCGCTTCACGGCGGCGTCGATGGCGTTACTCGAACCTGTCATAATTGTCGTTATGGGGTCGTGCGTCGCCTTGATCATCCTCTCCATTCTGCTGCCGATCCTCCAGTTGCAGAACCTTGCGGGGCTATAATAGATGTCGCTGATGCAGCTTTTCCTTCGCCTGATGCTCGATTCCTCGCGCCCGGCCGTTCGGCGCCGCCGCCACAAGGGCGAACGCGGCTTCACCCTGACCGAACTGATGGTGGTGATCTTCATCATCGGCCTGCTCGCGACGGTGGTGATGATCAACGTGCTGCCGAGCCAGGACAAGGCGATGGTGACCAAGGCAAAGGCCGATATCGCCACGCTGGAAAACGCGCTCGAACAATATCGCCTCGACAATCTCACCTATCCGGCGACCAGCGACGGGCTGAACGCGCTCGTCACCGCGCCGCCCTCGCTCGGCCAGCCCGAACGCTACCGTCGCGGCGGCTATATCAAGAAACTGCCGGACGATCCTTGGGGACGGCCCTATAATTATCAGGCGCCCGCCGCGAACGGAAAGGCGTTCGACGTCTGGTCGCTCGGCGCCGACGGCGCGCCGGGCGGGACCGACGACAATGCCGATATCCGCGGAGACAGCTAAGGCCACGGCACGGCTTCGCGGCGCCGGCGATCGGGGATTCACGCTCGTCGAACTGATGGTGGTGCTGGCGATCCTCGCGCTGGCCGCCACCGCGGTCGTGCTCACCATTCCCGGTGAGGAGCGCGGGCTTCGCAGCGAGGCCGACCGGCTCGCGGCGCGGCTTGCCGCCGCGCGCGACGTCGCGGTGATCGAGGGGCGCAGCGTCGCGGTCGATTTCGCGCCCTCGGGCTATGGCTTCGCGCGCCGCGTCGACGGCGCGTGGCAGCCGCTTCCCGGCCGCGCGTTCGAACAACGGAACTGGCCGCCCGGAACAGCGTTCGCGGCCGGGGACGGACAGGCGGTCGCGCGCATCCTCTTCGACCGCGTCGGCACCAGCCCGACGCCGCAGGCGCTGCGGCTGTCGAGCGGCGATGCGCGCGCGATGATCCGCGTCTCGGCGACGGGGGAAATCGGTCGTGACGAATAGGCGGAACCGTTCCCTGGCGAAAGCCGGGGTCCACGACATCGAGCGCGGCTCGCCGCCGCTCTGGGCCCCGGCGTCCGCCGGGGCGCGATCAAGGGCCGATGATCGCGGCTTCACTTTGCTCGAGATGCTCGTCGCGCTCAGCATCATCAGCATCGCGGCGCTGACGCTGGTGCGGCTCGACGCCTATGCGGTCCGCTCGGCGGGCGACCTCGACGAGCGCACGGTCGCGGGCATCGTCGCGCAGAATCGCGCGGTCGAAATCTGGACCGACCCCGTGCCGCCGACGATCGGCACCAGCGCGGTCGGCGTTGCCAACGCCGGCCGCAACTGGCGCATCGAACAGCGCGTCGCGCGCACCGCCGACGATAGTCTGCTGCGCATCGACCTGATCGTGCGCCCCGAAAGCGGTCGCGGTCAGGCGGCGCTGACGATCGTCAGGTCGTCGCGGTGAGGAAGGGTCTGGAGCATAGAGCCTTAAATCGGCCCCATCGTCCCGTTCGTGTCGAGCGCAGTCGAGACACCCATCGGCCTTGCGCCGCGCTGACAGGTGTCTCGACTGCGCT
>NZ_MEFH01000123.1:0-8465 GCF_001725095.1 Sphingopyxis sp. SCN 67-31
GGGGGCTGTATCCGTGGCAGACACGCCCTATAGGGTGGGACATATGCACGCTAAACCATTCAGAATCGGACGCCTCCTCGCCCGGATCGGTGTCCTCCTCTCCGCCTGGACCATGGCCGCGTCGGCACCGCTGCACGCACAGGCGGCCGATCCCGGCTTCGATACCTATGTTCAGTCGCTATGGCCCAAGGCGCAGGCGCGCGGCGTTTCGCGCGCGACCTTCGACCGGGTTACGAGCGGGCTTCGCTTCAATGCGCGCGTCGTGGCGCTTGATCGCGACAATCTGGGCGCGCCGCCGCGTCCCGATACGCCGATCCCGGCCTTTGCGCCTTACAAGGCGAAGCATGTCGATGCCGCGCGCATCAATGGCGGGCGCCGCGTCCACGACCGCCTGTTGCCGCTACTGTCGCGGATCGAGGAGCGGACGGGCGTCCCGACGAGCATCATGATCGCGATCTTCGGACATGAAACCGCTTATGGGGCGGTAACCGGCAATTTCGACCTGCCCGAAGCGCTGGCGACGCTTGCCTATGAGGGACGCCGCCGCAGCTTGTTCGAGCCTGAATTCATCGCGACGCTCGAAATGGTCGAAAAGGGCGTTCCGCGCGAGGTGCTGAAGGGCAGTTGGGCGGGCGCGTTCGGCTATCCGCAATTCCTGCCCTCGGTCTATCTCAAGGTTGCCGAGGACGGCGACGGCGACGGCGTTGCCCGCATCTGGTCGAGCGAGGCCGACGCGGTCGAGTCGATCGGTTCCTACCTGCGCCGGGCAGGCTGGCATGCGGGCGAACCATGGGGCGTTGCCGTACGCGTTCCCGACGGCTTCGACCGTTCGGCAATGGGAACCCGGCTCGAGCCGACACGCTGCCCGCGCGTTTTCGCCCGCTACAGCCGCTGGCGGTCGATGGCTGAATGGCGCGCCGCCGGGTTCCAGCCAGTGAGCGGACGCTGGCCGGCGGACCATATTCAGGCGACCTTGCTCGAACCCGACGGCCCGGGAAAGACCGCCTATTTGCTGACCGGTAATTATCGTGCGATACTCGACTATAATTGTTCGAACTTTTACGCACTTTCTGTGGGGTTGCTGGCGGATGAAATCGATCGTTAGGGGCGGGGGCGCGGCCACGCTGGTCGCAGGAACGGCATTGGCGCTGGCGGCATGCGGCAGCTTTGACGGCAAGAGCAATACGGCGGTCGCCGCTGCGCCCGCGACGGCACCTGCCGACAATGGCGTATCGGACGTGCCGGTGAAACTCGGCGATCCCTATACTATCGCGGGCACGACCTACACGCCCGCGGATGTCGCCGATTATGACGATGTCGGCTATGCAAGCTGGTATGGTGAAGAAGCGGCGGGCAAGCCGACCGCCAATGGCGAGATATACAACCCCGACGGTATCAGCGCCGCGCACAAGACGCTGCCGCTGCCCAGCTATGTCGAGGTAACGGCGCTCGATACCGGGCGCACGATATTGGTTCGTGTCAACGATCGCGGACCGATGAGCAACGACCGGCTGATCGACCTGTCGCGCGGCGCCGCCGCACAGCTCGGGCTGACCGATGCGGTGAGCGCGGTTCGCGTGCGCCGGACCAATCCGCCCGCCGCCGAGCGCGCGCAGCTTCGCGCTGGCAGGCCGGTACCCGAGCGGCTGGCAACGCCCGAATCGCTGCTGTCGATCCTGCGGACCAAGATCAAGCAGGTGCCCGTGCCCAAAGCGGCTGCCGCCACGGTTCCCGATCAACCGGCGCCGCCGACGGCATCGGCTCAGGCCAAACCCGGCGACGACCGGATGGCGGTAACCAGCAGCAAAAAGCCCGAACCTTCCAAGCCGGCCCCGGCGGCCAAGCCGGCTACACCCGAAAAGAAAGCGGAACCGGCACCCAAAGCGGTTGCGGGAAGCTTCGTCGTTCAGGTCGGCGCGTTCAGCAGCGAAGCGCGGGCCAATGTCGCAGCGAAATCGGTCGGCGGCCATGTCGACAAAGCCGGCAAATTGTGGCGCGTCCGCATGGGGCCCTTTGCCAGTGACGGCGAAGCAAAAGCCGCACAGGACAAGGCGAAAGCCAAAGGTTTCCGCGACGCGACCGTCCTGCGCGACCGCTAAGCCGTGCAGCGTCGAAACGGAATCGCGCGCGCTATAGGCGCCGGACTGGCGGTAACGGCGCTTGCAAGCACCTTTCCGGCGGCTTCGGCAGGGAATGACAAGCCGAAGCCGGGCGCGGTGAGCAGGCCGCTCTACGTAACCGAAGCGCCGATCGTGATGTTGAAGGATCTCGATTCGGGCGCGATCCTTTTTTCCCGCGGCGCGGGCAAACGCTTCGCGCCGGCCTCGATGGCCAAGGTGATGACCGCCTATGTCGTGCTCGACCTGATCAAGCGCGGCGAATTGTCGCGCGACAAGGTCTTCACGGTCAGCGAAGCGACCTGGCGCAAATGGAACGGCAGCAACGGCGGGTCGACGATGTTCCTGCGCGCCGGCGAGAAGATTTCGGTCGATGAATTGCTCAAGGGCCTGATCACCGTGTCGGGTAACGACGCCGCCGCGGCGCTGGCGGTCGGGATCGATGGCAGCGAAGCCGATTTCGTCAAGCGAATGAATGCGATGGCGGCCAAAATCGGCATGACGGCGAGCAAGTTCGGCACCCCGAACGGCTGGCCCGATGGCGGCGTGACCAAGGTAAGCGCTGCCGATCTTATCACGCTGGCGGACCGGCTGATCCGCGACCATCCCGATGGTTATGCACGCTATTTTTCGATCCCGCGCTTGCAGCATGGCGTGTCGCCAGAAGGCAAGCCGATCATCCAGCCGAACCGCAACCCCATTCTGGGGCGCTTTGCCGGGGCCGACGGCCTCAAGACCGGCCACACCGCTGAAGCGGGCTATTGCTTTCTCGGTTCGGCAAAGCGCGACGGCCGGCGCCTGATCATGGTGGTCGCGGGCATGAAGAGTGAAAAGGCGCGGCGCGACGAGGCCGAACGGCTGATGCGCTGGGGCTTTGACGCGTGGGAAGGCCGCGAACTGGTGCCCGCTGGCACCAAGGTCGGGGCGGTCGAGGTGCAACGCGGCGCACGGCCGAGCGTGATGGCCGAAGCTGGTATTGCGGTCCGAATGACGGTTCCCAAGGGCTATGCCGGCGGCTATCGCGCCGCGATGCAGAGCCGCAGCCCGCAAAACGCCCCGATCGAACGCGGCACTCCGATCGCGCGTCTGATCGTGACCCCCGACGGCCTGCCGCCGCAAACCACGCCATTGCTGGCGGCGAAAGACGTGGCGCCGGTCGATGGCGTCTGGACACGTCTGCGCAGCGGTTTTTATCGGCTCGCCGGCCGATGAGGGGGCGTTTTATCACGCTCGAGGGCGGCGAAGGGGTCGGCAAGTCGACGCAGATCCGCGCGCTGGCCGCAGCGCTTGCCGAACGCGGGATCGACGTCGTCGCGACACGCGAACCAGGCGGCAGCGCCGGCGCCGAGGCGATCCGCGCGCTGCTGATGGAGGGGGACGACGATCGGTGGGACGCGCGTAGCGAAGCGCTGCTCTTCGCCGCTGCGCGCGCCGATCATGTCGCGCGCACGATCCGGCCCGCGCTCGAACGTGGCGCCTGGGTGCTATGCGATCGCTTTGTCGATTCAACCCGCGCCTATCAGGGGGCGGGAGGCGGGATCACCGACGCCGACATCATGATGCTGCACGGCTTCGGCTCGCTTGGCCTGTTGCCCGACCGGACCTTCCTCCTGACCGTTTCCGCGGAAGAGGCGCGTCGGCGACTGGCGGCGCGCGATGCCGGCGGCGCCGATCGCATGGGCAGCAAACCCGCCGATTATCAGGCCCGGCTCGCCGCGCGCTTTGCCGAGATCGCAGCGGCGGAGCCGCAACGCTGGCGTCTTGTCGACGCCGATGCGCCAGCAACCGCGGTTACCGCGGCCCTGTTGTCGGAGCTTGCCGAATGGCTGCCATGATCGGCCATCACGACGCCGAGAAGGCCTTTCTCGAACCTTGGACAAGCGGCCGTCTCCACCACGCTTGGCTGCTCGCCGGCCCGCAGGGAATGGGGAAGGGCGCCTTTGCCGCACGGGTCGCCCGCTTTCTGGTCACGCACGACCGGGCGGGCGAGGGAGGCGCGCCGCTGTCGCTCGACGGTCCCGGTGACGAGCAGGCGGGCAGGCTCGTTTCGGCGGGCAATCATCCCGAGATCATCCATCTGACGCGGCAGGTGAAGGACAAGAGCAAGGATCTCGCGCGCAATATCACGATCGATCAGGTGCGCGGCATGATCCGCCGCCTGCATCTGTCGCTGTCGCTCGGCGCGTGGCGCGTCGTTGTCATCGATGCGGTCGACGATCTGGAAACTGACGGCGCCAATGCGCTGCTCAAGACGCTGGAAGAGCCGCCGGCGCAAACCTTGTTTTTGCTCGTCAGTCATTCGCCGGGACGCCTGTTGCCCACGATCCGGTCACGCTGCCGAATCCTGCGTTTTCAACCCGTTGAGCGTGACGTCATGACGGCGTGGCTGCACGACCTGCGCCCGATGCTCGACATGGCCGAGGTGCGCGCGATCGTCGCGGCTTCGGGCGGGGTTCCCGGCAAGGCGCTGGCGCTCATCGACAGCGACGTCGCGGTCATGGAAAAGAAACTGCTGGCGATCGCGACCGGCGGTGATCGCGACAACCGGCTACGCGAAGCGTTGGCGCGCGAAGTCGGCGGCACCAGCAACCGGGCGCGGCTCGAACTGGTGATCGACATCGTGCCGGGCCTGCTGGCACGGCTGGCGCGCGAACGCCCGCTGGGAGAGATCGCACCGGTGCTCGGTCAATGGGACCGCATCCAGCGGACGGTGCGCGATGCGGTGCGCGGGTCTTATGACGGGGCGATGGTGGGGTTCGAGATCGGCAACTGCCTCGCCGAACTCGCGCCGCGCGGCGGGCAGGCGGCACGCTGACGCTTTCCCTTGGCCGCGCCAGCGGCTAAGGCGCGCGCATGTCCGAACCATTTTATATCACCACCGCCATCAGCTATCCCAACGGCCGCCCGCATATCGGTCACGCCTACGAGGCCATCGCAACCGACGTGATGGCGCGCTTCCAGCGGATGCGCGGCCGCGACGTCCGCCTGATCACCGGTACCGACGAACATGGGCTGAAAATGTATCAGACCGCGCGCGACCAAGGTCGCGCAACAATCGATCTTGCCGATGAAATGTCGGGATATTTCCGTGAGATGTATGGCAAGCTGAATATCAGCTATGATAATTTCATGCGCACGTCGGATCCGGCGCACCATCGCGCATCGCAGGCGATCTGGCGGGCGATGGAAGCCAATGGTGACCTCTACCTCGACCGCTATGAAGGCTGGTATTCGGTTCGCGACGAAGCTTTCTATGATGAAAGCGAACTGACAGACGGGGAAGGGGGCGTTCGCCTGTCGCCGCAGGGGACGCCGGTCGAATGGACCGTCGAGGAAAGCTGGTTCTTCCGCCTGTCGGCCTATCAGGACCGTTTGCTCGCGCTCTATAACGACAATCCCGACTTCATCCGCCCCGAAAGCCGCCGCAACGAGGTGCTGCGCTTCGTCGAGGGCGGATTAAAGGATCTGTCGGTATCGCGCACGAGTTTCGATTGGGGCGTCCCGGTGCCGGGCAGCCCCGGGCATGTGATGTATGTCTGGGTCGACGCGCTCACGACCTATTTGTCGGGCATTGGCTATCCCGACATGGACGGCGATTTCGCACGATTCTGGCCGGCGAACATTCATATGATCGGCAAGGATATCGTTCGTTTTCATACTGTTTACTGGCCGGCCTTCCTGATGAGTGCCGGTCTGCCGCTGCCGCGCCAGGTGTTCGGTCACGGCTTTCTGCTCAACCGCGGCGAGAAGATGTCGAAATCGCTCGGCAACGTTGTCGATCCGATGACGCTCGCCGAACAGTTCGGCGTCGATGCGCTGCGCTATTATCTGCTCCGCGAAGTGAGCTTCGGACAGGACGGCAGCTATTCGGCGGAAGCGATCGTACGCACCGCGAATGCCGACCTCGCCAACAGCTTCGGCAATCTGGCGCAACGCAGCTTATCGATGATTTTCAAGAATTTGGGCGGTGAGATTTCGGCGGATTATGCGCCAGCGCAGGATGATCTCGATCTCCTTCGCGATATCAACGACATGGCATTGACGCGTCTGCCGCGCGAATTCGAGCAACTCGCTTTTTCCGTAGGGATCGAAGACTGGATCCGTGCGGTCTTCGCCTGCAACCAATATGTTGATACGCAGGCGCCTTGGGCGCTGCGTAAGACCGATCCCGAACGCATGCGCGCCGTGCTGATGACCTTGTTCCAGGCTGTTCGCACACTCGCGATTGCGATCCGTCCGGTGGTGCCGTCCGCGGCCGACGCGCTGCTCGATCAGATGGGAATTGCCGACGATGCGCGCGACTTCGCCGCGCTTGCCGATACCGAATGGTGTGCGAAGCTTGCTGCCAGCGGCTTTGCGGTCGGTCAGCCGGTTCCCATCTTTCCGCGCCTCGAGTTGCCCGAGGGGGAAGGGGAGGCTTGATGCTCGTCGATTCGCACTGCCACCTCAATTACAAGGGGCTTGCCGAGCAGCAGGGCGAGGTGCTGGAGCGGGCGCGGGCGCGCGGCGTTACGGCAATGCTCAACATCGCGACGCGCGAGAGCGAGTGGGACGATGTCCTGGCCGCTGCGGAAGCCAATACAGATGTCTGGGCGAGCGTCGGTATCCATCCGCACGACGCCGATCATCATCCCGATGTCGATACCGCCAAGCTCGCCGAGCGGGCCGCGCATCCGCGCGTGATCGGGATCGGCGAGACGGGGCTCGACTATTATTACGACAAGAGCGATCGCGTGCGGCAACAGGAAAGTTTTCGCCGCCATATCCACGCGTCGCAGCAGACCGGCCTGCCGATCATCGTTCACACCCGCGATGCCGAAGCCGACACGCTGGCGCTGCTCGGCGAAGAGATGGAAAGGGCGCCTTACACCGGTGTGATCCATTGCTTCACCGCGAGCGACGACTTCGCCAAAGCGGCGCTCGACCTTGGGCTGTTCATCTCGATCTCGGGGATCGTGACGTTCAAAAATGCCGCCGATCTTCAGGCGACGGCAAAATGGCTGCCGCAGGACAGGCTGCTGATCGAAACCGATTCCCCCTTCCTTGCCCCAGTCCCGCATCGCGGCAAGACCGGCGAGCCGGCCTTTGTGGCCGATACGCTGGCATTTCTGGCCGACCTGCGCGGCGATGATCGCGAAGCGCTGGCAGCGGCGACAAGCGCGAATTTCTACGCGCTTTTCAACAAGGCGGCGCCATGACGTCACACGCGCCATGAAGGTTCGCATTCTAGGGTGCGGTACCTCTTCCGGGGTACCGCGGATCGGTAACGACTGGGGGCAATGCGACCCCGACAATCCGCGGAACCTGCGCAGCCGGGCCTCGATCATGATTTCGCTCGGCGGATACCGGCTGATCGTCGATACCAGCCCCGACATGCGCCTGCAGCTGCTCGACGCCGGGATCGGCGAGGTCGATGGGGTGATATGGACCCACGAACATGCCGATCATACGCACGGCCTCGACGATTTGCGTCAGATCATGCATCTGCGCGGTTCGGCCGTACCGGCCTACGCCCGCGCGCATGTTCTGGATATTCTGAAATGGCGCTTCACCTATGCCTTTGCCGGCAACGCAGGCTATCCGGCATCGGTCGATCCGATCGAACTGGCCGATCATCAGTGGATCGGACCGATCGAAGTTTCGGCACTCGAAATGCCACACGGCCCGATAAAGGCCAGCGGCCTGATCTTCAGCGACGGTGCGCACAAGATCGGATACGCGACGGATTTTTCACGATTTACGGATGAAATGGTCGATTTCTTCCAGGGGGTCGACTTGTTCGTGATCGACGCGCTCCGCCGCTATCCGCACCCCACGCATCCGCATCTCGCGATGACGCTCGAAGGGCTCGCCAAGGTGGGCCAGCCGCGGGCCATTATCACGCATATGGACAATACGATGGATTATGACGATCTGGCCGGCGAGCTGCCTGACGGCGTCGAGCCTGGGTACGACGGGCTGGAGGTGGAATTGTGAACGGCGATACCACGGTGCAGATGATCTGGTTCGTCGGGGCCTTTGCGCTGGTCTTGAGCTCGCTCGCGGCCAGACGGCTCAATCTGGCCGACGGGCTGAAGATGGCGCTCGCGTGGGTGGCGATCTTTGCGCTCGTATTTCTCGTCGTCCGGACGTGGCAGCTTTTTGCCTGACGATTCAACGAGAGGGGGGCAAACGGGCCTCCCCGCTATATTGAATTTAACATAATATATATTATCGGATAATTTTATGTCGAATACGCCTTCGCTGTCCCCCATCGATCGGCTGCTCGCGATCATGCGCCAATTGCGCAATCCCGCTGGTGGATGTGAGTGGGATTTGGCGCAGGACTTCACAACGATCTCGCCTTAC
>NZ_MEFH01000124.1:0-8419 GCF_001725095.1 Sphingopyxis sp. SCN 67-31
ATCGGTTCCCGCTTCGCGATAGCGCTCGGGCATCTGCCGGGTAAAGCTGAGCCGAAAGATTGCCGGGTCTTCGTGCGCAAAGCGGACATAGGCGACACCTATTGCAAGAAAGCCGGCCTTGCCGCCGCCCGCCTTGAGCCACGCCTGCGCCTGCAACGCCCCCAGCCGCCGCAGCCCTTCGTCGGCCAGCGCATCGAGCAACGCCTCCTTGTCGGGAAAATGCCGGTAAAGCGCGGTCGCACTGACGCCGACGTCGCGCGCTAGCGCGCGCAGGCCAAGCTCGGCATCGCCGCCCTCGGTCAGCCGCTTCATCCCCGCTGCGGTCACCGCGGCGCGCAGGTCGCCATGATGATAACCCTTGCCACGCGGCGTCGCCGCCGCATCGGCATTTTCCATGTTGACACTGTTATCTTCATCGATCATGTTTTCACTGTAAACATCGCGAGTCGGTCGCGCAAGCGAAAGGAGAAGGGCATGGCAAGCAATATGGAAACGCTGATCCGCGGCGCGGTCTCGAAAGGCATCGGCAAGGTCGCCGATTTCAACCGCAAGCGCCTGCCCCGCCCCACCGACGCGCATCCCTATCTGACCGGCATCCATACGCCGATGACCGAGGAACTGACGATCGAGGCTCTGCGTGTCGACGGGGACATTCCCGCGGCGCTTTCGGGCCGTTATCTGCGCAATGGCCCCAACCCGGCTCTCCCCCCCGATCCCGCGAGCTACCACTGGTTCACGGGCGCCGGCATGGTCCACGGGCTGCGCATCGGCGACGGCAAGGCGCACTGGTATCGCAACCGCTGGGTGCGCGGGACCGAGGCGTGCGCAAAGCTCGGCGAGCCGATCCCGCCCGGCCCGCGCACCGACGGCTTCGATGCCCCCAACACCAATGTCGTCGGATTGGCGGGACGTACCTTTGCGATCGTCGAGGCGGGCGGCAAGCCCGTCGAACTCGACGATCAACTCATGACAATCGCCCACAACCCCTTCGACGGCACCCTCGCTGGCCCTTATACGGCACACCCGCATCATGACCCGCTCACCGGCGAGACGCATGCGATCACCTACCGCGGCGACGAAATGAACAAGGTCTGGCACGTCGTGCTCGACGACAAGGCGCAGGTGATCCGAGAGGAAGCGGTCGCGGTCAGCGACGGCCCGTCGATCCACGACTGCGCCATCACCGAAAATTACGTGCTGGTGTTCGACCTGCCGGTGACCTTTTCGATAAAATCGCTGCTCGCGGGCTATCGCTTTCCCTATGCGTGGAACGAAGCCCATCCCGCGCGGGTCGGCCTCCTCCCCAGGAAAGGCCGCGGCGACGAGGTGGTGTGGGTGCCGGTCGACCCCTGCTATGTCTTTCACCCAGCCAATGCGTTCGAAACCGCCGACGGCAAGGTGGTGGTCGATGTCGTCGCGCACGACACGATGTTCGCGCGCTCGACGCGCGGCCCCGATAGCGAACGGTCGCGCATGGAACGCTGGACCATCGATCCGGCGGCGGGGACGACGACGCGCACGGTTCTGCACGATCATCCGCAGGAATTTCCGCGCTACGACGAGCGGCTGACCACCCGCCCCTATCGCTATATCTACAGCGTCGCCATTCCGGGCGGGGACGCGATCGAAATGGCGATCGCCGATACCCGGCTGTTCCGCCACGATCTGGAAAGGGGCGTGACCGAGGCGCGCGATTTCGGCCCCGGCCGCCATCCCGGCGAGTTCGTCTTCGTCCCGCGCAGCGCCGCGGGCGCCGAAGATGACGGATGGTTGATCGGCCTGGTGGTCGACATGACCAACGAGACGAGCGAGCTCGTCATCCTGAACGCCGACGATTTTACCGGCGCGCCGCAAGCGGTAATCCATCTGCCGCACCGGATCCCGCCCGGCTTTCACGGCAATTGGGTCGCCGATTAGGACGGCCAGCGGTTGACGCGGCGGAGTCATTTCCACATTGATTGGGGAAAGGAGACAGACATGAAGCACTTTGCAGCCGCGTTTGCCGTCTTGGCGTTTCTCTCGTCGCCCGTCGCGGCGGACGAAAATGCGAAGACGCTCAAAGGAACGCTCACCCTTTTCAAGGGTCAAAAGTTCGACGGCGAATCCTATCGCATCGCCAAAGATAATCCCAGCTTGGGGCATGATTTCCTTGTCGGCAGCATAGCCGTCTTTCCCGGCGACGTCTGGGAGGTATGCGATAAGCCTAAATACAAGGGCAACTGCCTGACCCTCTCGGCAGACGAAACCGGTATAGGTAAGGCAATGCTGCAGTCCGCGCGCTTGATCAAAGCCGCAGGAGATTAAGCAGAGAAGCGGCAAATGGCGCTTGTCGTACATGTAACGGCCAGCACTAGACGCCAAAATTCTTCGTCCAATCGCCGGGCCGCCACGGCTCGTCGTGAAAAGCGCTGTCATTTGGCAGCGCTTTTCACGCGCGGTTCGTTTTCCTTTCACTATGACGAAGAAGCTCCCCCTCCTCCGCCCTGCCACGAGCGCGATGGCCGCGTTCCTGGTCCTGTCCACCCCGGCCGCCTTTGCGCAGACCGCGCCGGCCGAAACCACGCCCCCCGCGATGGCGCCCGAACCCGTCGCGCCGCCGGTTGTGATGGTCCCGCCGGTCGCCGCACCGGCTCCGCAGACGACGCAGCCTGCGACGACCGCACCTGCGCCGGTCATCCGCGTGCCGCTCGACGTCGCGCCCCCAGCTACCGAAGCAACGCCGAAGGTGGCGGAACCGCAGGCCGAGGCGGCCCCCGCGCCGCGCGCCGAACGTCAGGCGAAAGCCGCACCGGCCGAGCGGACCCGCGAGCCCGCCGCAGCCCCGGCGAGCCCCGCAACCGAACCAGCCGCACCGGCTACCGCAGCCGCATCGACGCTCGCCGAAGATAGCGCGCTGACGCCGCCGCTCGCGGCGCCGGTTGCCGAACCGGCAGATCCTGTGGTCGCGCAGCGCGCCGATGTCGGCGGCGACGCCTTCCCTTGGGAAATCGCTGGCGGCGCCGCCGCTCTGTTGCTCGCGGGCGGCGCAGCCTTCGCTTTGATGCGCCGCCGTCGCACCGATGGTGTCGCCGAGGAAACGCGCTACGAAGATGGTCCGGTCGCGGCCCCTGCGCCCGAAGCCTATCGCGCGCCTGTCATTACGGCGCCGCCCGCCAAGCCGCGTTCGACGCCCGCATTCGCCACCGCGCCGCACGGCAGCATGGGCCGCCATGAGGCGCTGGCCATGGCCGGCCCGAGCGAGGACAATCCCTTCCTGACGCTCAAGAAGCGGCTGAAGCGCGCGCGCTTCTATGACCGCCGCGAACGGATGGACTATGATGCGCTGCTCGCTGAACAGAAGGATATGCGCCGCCAGCCGGCCAGCGCGTGGGATATCGCCCAGCGTCCCGAACCGGCCCCGGCGCAGCAGGACGTGCATCGTCCAGACACCCGCCCCGCGCGCCCGGGCCTGCGCCCCGGTTTCGCCAAGGGCTGAGCCAGAGGCTGACTAGCCGCGCGCGCCAAGTTTGTTCGTCGCGCAAGGAAAAAGGGCGGCGCCGCAAGGCACCGCCCTTTTTCTTGTCGCCATGGTTCCGCCGGGAGCCGGCGGCAACCGCTGCGAACGACAGCGAACTTACTTGAGTTCGACGGTCGCGCCGGCAGCTTCCAGCTTCTTCTTGATGTCTTCGGCTTCGGCCTTGTTGACACCTTCCTTGACGGCCTTCGGCGCGCCTTCGACGAGCGCCTTGGCTTCGCCCAGGCCCAGGCCGGTGATCGCGCGGACTTCCTTGATGACGTTGATCTTCTGACCACCGTCGCCGGTCAGGACGACGTCGAATTCGTCCTTTTCTTCAGCAGCCGGAGCGCCAGCGCCAGCAGCCGGAGCGGCAACAGCGACAGCAGCGGCGGCCGAAACGCCCCACTTTTCTTCGAGCATCTTCGAAAGTTCAGCAGCTTCCAGAACGGTCAGCGCCGACAGGTCTTCAACGATCTTAGCAAGATCAGCCATTTTCATTCTCCATCAGAACCGGGATAGCCCGGTGAATTGGTAAGGGTAGGTAGGGTTTATGCCGCTTCCTTGGCGCCATAGGCACCAAAGACCCGCGCCAGCTGACCAGCCGGGGCTGCCGCAATCTGGGCAACCTTGGTGGCCGGAGCCTGAAGCAGGCCGATAAGCGTGCCGCGCAGCTCGTCGAGCGACGGCAGCGAAGCGAGCGCCTTCACGCCTTCCACGTCGAGGACCACATCCCCCATGCCGCCGCCAACGATTTCAAGCTTGTCGTTGGTCTTGGCAAATTCCACGGCGATCTTCGCAGCCGCCACCGCATCGGTGGAAGCGGCAATAGCCGTGGGACCGGTCAGATAATCGCTGATGCCGGTGTAGGGCGTGCCTTCGAGCGCGATCTTGGCCAGGCGGTTCTTCGCGACCTTGAAGCTCGCGCCCGCGTCGCGCATCTGCTGGCGAAGCACCGTCGACTGGGCGACGGTAAGACCAAGGTTGCGAACGATCACAACCGAAGCCGCATTCGACAGCGTAGCGTTCAGCGAGGATACGGCATCGGCTTTTTGAGCACGATCCATGCCTGTTTCTCCACTCTGTGCCCGGATGCGCGCAACAGGGCGCGCCGCCGGGCGGCTAACGAACGCAAAGGCCAGAAAGGACGCATCCCGTCTGTCCGTTGCGTGGCGATGTCCGATGGGGTCGGTCAAGCCGCGGGCGCCTGGATACAGGCGGGCGACCGAAAAAGACTGTTCCCCGTCTAGGCTGGAAATTAAGCGGAGCAAATCCCCCGCACCAACTGTCTCGGACGGAATTGCCAGGATCGGAACCCTGACAACACGGGGGCGCCTAATAGCGGCGAGCCGCAGCGAGTCAAGGGAAATAGCCGCTCCGGCCACAGAGCGCTCGCGCACAAATTCGCAAAACCCCTTGCGCAATTTTATTTACGATATATCTTAGAGCTATCTAAAAACAGTCTGAAGGATAAAGACATGCACTTTCATGGACATAGAGGCGATCGCGGATGCGGCATGCGCCATGGCATGCGACACGGCGGGCGCGGATTCGGACCCGGCTTCGGCCGCGGGCGCGGCTTTGGCGGCCGTCACGGCCACGATGACGAGGGCCGCGGCCGGCGTCGCCGGATGTTCGACAGCGGCGAACTGCGCCTCGTCCTGTTGCGGCTGATCGCCGACGAACCGCGCCACGGCTACGACCTGATCCGGCGGATCGAGGAACTGACGGGCGGCGCTTACGCGCCCAGCCCCGGCGTGATCTACCCCACCCTCACCTTGCTCGACGACATGGGCCAGATTGCCGCGGCCGACAGCGAGGGCGCCAAGAAGCTGTTCGCCATCACCCCCGAGGGTCAGGCCGAACTCGACGCCAATGCCGCGCTCGTCGACGAACTGCTGGCGCGGCTGGCGGAAGTCGGCGATGAGCAGCAGCGCACCGACAGCGCTTCAGTGCGCCGGGCGATGGGCAATTTGCGTGCCGTATTGATGAACCGGCTGCGCGACCGCGAGCTCGACGAAGCGACGCTCCACGAGATTGTGGCGCGGATCGACGAAGCGGCACAGAAGATCGAGCGGCTTTGATGGAGGCTCAGATGATCCATACCGCCACTGCGCAGGTCCCCACGGCGCATGCGAGCAAATATCTGCAGCAGCTCTGCAAGCATTGGCAGCATAATCTGGCGGTCGCTTTCACCGCCGATCACGGCACCGTGACCTTTCCGCGCGACGCGCGCGGGGCGGACTGGCCCGGCGACGGGCTGGTCACCTTCGACGGCGGCAAAGCCACCCTGTCGGTTCGCATCGATGCGAGCGCCGAAGGCCAGCTCGAGGCGTTGAAGGGCGCGGTCGCGCGTCACCTCGACCGCTTCGCCTTTCGCGAGGCGCCGCTGCGCTTCGACTGGCAATAGGCAAGGTCGAGCCGGGCGCGCGGTCTATACCGCCGGCCCGGCCGATCGGCCGATGGGCCGCGCCATGTCAGTCGGCGCGCGCGGGAAGACCGTTGACGAGCTGATGCAGCTCACCGGCTTCCCACATTTCCATCATGATATCGCTGCCGCCGACGAATTCGCCCTTCACATAGAGCTGGGGGATCGTCGGCCAGTCCGAAAATTCCTTGATGCCCTGCCGGATTTCCATGTCCTGCAGCACATCGACGCTGGCATATTCGACGCCAAGCCGGTCGAGCATCGCAATGGCGCGCGACGAAAAGCCGCACTGCGGGAAAAGCGGCGTGCCCTTCATGAAGAGCAGGACGGGATTGTCGGCGACCAGCTTGGCAATGCGGTCGTGAGTGGCTTCGGTCATAACAGGTCTCCGGCACGGGCGCGGGCGCGCCGCATTGGGGTCATACCCCTATGAAGGGATGGCGGTGGTCAATTGCAAGGCGTGAAGTTCGCCGCCCATGCGCCCGCCAAGCGCCGCATAGACCGCCTTGTGCTGCGCGACGCGGCTCAATCCGCGAAAGGATTCGCTGACGATATGCGCCGCATAATGATCGTTGTCGCCGGCAAGATCGGTGATCGTCACCTCCGCGTCGGGAAGCGCCGCCTCGATCATCGCCCGCAAATCGGATTCGCGCATGCCCATGCCGGATGTCCTGCCTGGTTCCGCGATCAGTTCTGCGTGTCGATGAACTGGCGGCGCGCCTCGGCCGTCTTTTCGTTGAGCATCGAGCGGATTTCGGCGTCGCTGATCTCGACCGCGGCGGCGGTCAGGTCGCCAGCCAGCTTGCGGATCACATCCTCGTCGCCGGCCTCCTCGAAATCGGCCTGCACGACCGCCTTGGCATAGGCGTCGGTTTCCTCGGGCGTCAGCCCCATGCGCTCGGCAGCCCATTCGCCGAGCAGGCGATTGCGGCGTGCGGTGATGCGGAACTGCACCTCCTGGTCGCGGGCGAACTTCGCCTCGAAAGCCCGTTCACGATCGTCGAATCCGCTCATTTCACCCTCTTTTGGAAATTGACCCTGTCGGGATGGCAGATAGGTGGCCGCGCCCCGGCGCGCAAGCCGCCTGTGCGGCAGATCACTTCCCTTTTCGCCACAAGGGGTTTAGGGTCCGCCGCAACGGGAATGGGTCGTACCGCAGCAACAGACTGCGCCTTGCCGCCAACCAGATGGCCAGGTGCCCGATGCCGTGACCCTGGGGGAATATCGTGATGACCGTACGACCTGCGTTTCGCCTGTCCTTGCTGGCGCTGCTCGCCGCATCGGCGCCTGTCCCGGCCTGGGCACAAGGCGAAGACCCGACGCTCCGCGACAGCTTTTCGATCGGCAGCCAGGGCGGCTCGCTGTGCGAAGTGCAGGCGACGGTCCGCGACGCCGTCGTCAAGGGCATGTTCGACCGCGCCTGGGTGATCGTCTGCCGCGACGCGAGCCAGCCCGTCGGTTATATCCGCACGCTGCGTGCCAGCGAAGCCGAGGCGGCGCAGCGGCTGGCGGCGGCGCGCGATCCCAACATTGTCTGCGGCGCCGATGGGCGCTGCACGATCAAGGGCAGCAGCGTCGAATGGGCGAGCCGCATCGAAATGGACGGCGCGACCGCCTACACCGCCGAAGGCTTTGCCGCTTATGGCGATGCGCTGACGCTCGCGCTCCAGTCGATCCGGCAGCACAAGGTCGCACCGGGCGTCATCAAGGTCGCGACCACGTCGGTCGGCGGCGGCGACGAAGGCTTTGCGCGCACGCTCGCCGGGACGATCGACCTCGACCGGGCGCTCGCCGAAGGCTATCGCCGCAACCACAGCGGCGACTATGCCGAAGCGGCCGAATTTTTCGAAGCGCTGTCGCGCCGCACCGCGAACGATGCGTCGACCGGCGACATCGACCCGAGCGAATTCACGCTTAACCGCGCGCTCCAGAAATCGAACCTCGGCGAATTTGCTGAAGCCGCGCGCCTGTTCGCCGAAGTCGATGCGATCCCGACGAGCGACCCGGTGCAATTGCGGCTGCGGCGCAATTTTCAGGCGATCGATGCGCTCAACCAGCGCGACTATGCGCGCGCCGCCGAAATCCTGCAGCGTCCGGTGCCGCCGACCACCGCATCGATCGAAGCCGCCGACGGCAGCGTCACGCTAACCCCTGCGATCACCGCGGGGGTCAACAGCGGCAGCAACGCCCGCGCCATCCGCCAGACATCGGACAGCGAGCGTCTGAGCCCGCTCGAGCGCGCGCAGATCATCGACGCACAGGCGACGCATCTGCTCGGCACCGTCGATCGCCTCCGCGGCGATGCGAAGACCGCCAAGCAACTCCAGCTCAAGGGTCTGACCGACGCGCTGGCCGTGCGGCAGGGGCGTGTCACTTCGATCGTCCGGCTCCGTTCGCAGATGCTCGGCGAGCTCGCACTGACCGAAGAGGCACTGGGCGACATGGGCGCGGCGGATGCGCGCTTCCGCGAATCGGTCGATGCGCTCGCGATCGAATAT
>NZ_MEFH01000125.1:0-8316 GCF_001725095.1 Sphingopyxis sp. SCN 67-31
CGCGGCGCCCGAGGCGAGCAGGCCCATGCGGACGATATGATCCTCCTCCGCCGCGCGCTGGCTGGCGGTGGCCAGCGCCGCATCGCGCTCGCGCAGGTTACGGCTCATCCGCGTGACGAAGGCGACGAGCAGCACCGCAATCAGCAGGAAGCAGACGAGGCTGCCCTTGAGATAGAGCGCCAGCGGATCGGCGGCATAGGGTTGCGGCAGGACGAGCGGCGTCGGATCGATGCGCAGCGCGACCATCGCAACGATCGCGCCCGCCACCACGGCCCAGGACGAACGCGGCGTAAGCAGGATCGCGCCCATCACCACCTGAAGCAGAAACAGCGAGGCGAAGGGATTGGTGAGACCGCCGCTATGGTGGAGTTGCCACCCCAGCGCCGCGACATCGAACAGCAGCACCGCCGTCAGCTCGCGGTTGGCGACCGAATGGCCGCCGCGCAGCCGCGCGAGGCTGGCGAGATTGATCGCGATTAGGACGATGATCGCGCCGAGCAGCGGCGCAAGCGGCAGCTTGATGCCCATCAGCCCGTTGACGACCTCGATCGTCGCGAGCTGGCCGCCGACCGCGATCCAGCGCAGCTGGATCAGCAGCGACATGTTCCGCTGGCCGGCGTCGGCTGCCGGAAGCGCGATCGGTGGGGCCGTGGCTTCGCTCATTCGTCCGGCATATTGGACGCATCGGCGCCCGGACGCCACAGCCGCCAGGCAAAAAACAGCGCGAGCAGCATCAGCGCGAACCAGGTCAGCGCATAGACCAGATGATTGTCGGGGAATTTGACGACGGTCAGCCCGCCCACGGGCAGGCCGCCGGGGTTCGGCGCCGCGTCGGCATCGACGAAATAGGGCGCGGTGCGGCCGAGACCGCGCGCCGCCGCGATCGCGGCGACGTCGCGCGAATACCACCGGTTCGCGGCGGGATCATTGGCGCGCAGGAAGCCGCCGCCGGGCTCGGTCACGCGCAGCAATCCCGTTACCGTCGTCGGTCCGGCGGTATTACCCGCGGCGCGCGTTGCCGGATCGCGGCGCTCGCGCGGCACGAAGCCGCGATTGACGAGCAGCGTGAAGCCGGGCGTTTCGAGCGGCGTCATCACCCAATAGCCGGCACCGCGATCGGTGACCGCCTGAACCAGCGTCTCGCGGTCGTGGCGAAAGCGGCCCGTCGCGGTGACGCGGCGATAGGCGTCGTGCGCCGCGTCGATGCCGCGCCATGCGGCCGGTGGTGGCGCGGGAACGGGGGCGGCGTGGATGCGCGCATCGACCGCCGCGACCAGCGCATGTTTCCACTCGCGCCGTTCGAGCTGCCAGACGCCCAGCGCCGCGAGCAGCGCCGCCACGACCAGCGCCGCCGCGGCAAAGGCCGCGCGGCGCGGCCGGGTCACGGCAACTGGCTCATGTCGTGCGGCATCGGCATCATATTGGTGTTGAGGTGGTGCATCACCCATAGCGACCCCGCCAGCATGATCACGACGACGATGATCGTGAACAGCAGCGAGGTCATCGACCAGCCGCCCTCCGCCTTCGGCGTCATGTGCAGGAAATACACCATGTGGACGACGATCTGAACCACCGCGAAGCCCATGATGATCGCCGCGGTCACACCGGCCGACAGCGGCATCGTCATCACCATCCAGAAGGGGATGGCGGTCAGGATCACCGACAGGACGAAACCGATCGCATAATCGCGCATCGACGCGTGCGGCATCTCGATCTCGTGATGCGCGTGGTCGGCGGCGTGGTGGTCGTGGTTCGCGCTCATCGCAGCATTCCCATCAGATAGACGATCGTGAAGACGCCGATCCACACGACGTCGAGGAAGTGCCAGAACATCGACAGGCACATGACGCGACGCTTGTTCGCGGCGATCAGCCCATGCTTGCCGAGCTGGATCATCAGGGTCACCAGCCAGATGATCCCGAAGGTCACGTGCAGCCCGTGGGTCCCGACCAGCGTGAAGAAGGCCGACAGAAAGGCGCTGCGCTGCGGCGTCGCGCCAAGTTCGATCAGATGGTGGAACTCGTATAGCTCGATGCTCAGGAAGGCGAGGCCGAAAAGGCCGGTGATCGCCAGCCAGAACTGAGTCCCCTTCACCTTGCCCTGCTGCATCTGGAGTACGGCGAAGCCATAGGTGATCGACGAAAAGAGCAGCATCGCGGTGTTGAGCGCGATCAGTTTCAGGTCGAACAGATCCTTGGGCGCCGGCCCCGCGGCATAATTGCCGCCGAGCACCGCATAGCAGGCGAACAGGATCGCGAAGATGAGGCAGTCGCTCATCAGATAGATCCAGAAGCCCAGCATCGTGCTGTGCCCTTCGGGATGGGGATGCTCGTCGAGTTCGTAGAAGGCGGGCGCTTCGCCCGCGGCGGGGAGGGTGGTGCTGCTCATCGATCAGGCTCCGGCCGCCGCAAGCTGGCGGGTGCGCGCATCCTCGACCTCGGCCACCGTCGCGGCGGGGATATGGAAGTCGCGCTTATAGTTGAAGGTGTGGGTGATCGCACCGCCGACCAGGCCGACGAAGCCCAGCGCGGCGAGCCACCAGATATGCCAGACAAGCGCGAAACCCATCACCAGGCTGATCCCCGCGAGGATGATCCCGGCGCCGGTGTTGCTCGGCATATGGATGTCGCGGAAGCCGCCGACCGGGCGCTCGGCGCCGCGCGTCTTCATGTCGTGCCATGCGTCGAGTGAGTGGATCACCGGCGTGAAAGCGAAATTATAGTCGGGCGGCGGCGAACTGGTGGCCCATTCGAGCGTCCGGCCGCCCCACGGATCGCCGCTTTCGTCACGCAGTTCGTCGCGCTTCCAGATGCTGACCGCAAACTGGACGAGCATGGCGGCGATCCCCACCGCGATAACGGCGGCGCCGATGGCGGCGATCACGAACCAGATTTGCAGGCTGGGATCGTCGAACACGCGCATCCGGCGGGTCACGCCCATCAGGCCGAGGATATAGAGCGGCATGAAGGCAAGCCAGAAGCCGACGACCCAGCACCAGAAGCTGATCTTGCCCCAGAAGACGTCGAGCTTGAAGCCGAAGGCCTTGGGCCACCAATAGTTGATCGCCGCGAACAGGCCGAACAGCACGCCGCCGATGATGACATTGTGGAAATGCGCGATCAGGAACAGCGAGTTGTGCAACACGAAGTCGGCGGGCGGCACCGCGAGCAGCACGCCGGTCATCCCACCGACCACGAAGGTCAGCATGAAGGCCACCGTCCACATCATCGGCAGGTCGAAACGGATGCGGCCGCGGTACATGGTGAACAGCCAGTTGAAGAGCTTGGCGCCCGTCGGGATAGAGATCACCATCGTCGTGATCCCGAAGAAGCTGTTGACGCTCGCGCCCGATCCCATGGTGAAGAAATGGTGCAGCCAGACGAGGTAGCTCAGGATCGTGATGACGATCGTTGCATAGACCATCGAGGTATAGCCGAAGAGCTTCTTGCCCGAAAAGGTCGAGGTCACTTCGCTGAACACGCCGAACAGCGGCAGGATCAGGATATAGACTTCGGGATGCCCCCAGATCCAGATCAGGTTCACATACATCATCGGCGATCCGCCGAAGTCGTTGGTGAAGAAGTTGGTGCCGAGATAGCGGTCGAGCGTCAGCAGCGCGAGCACCGCGGTCAGCACGGGGAAGGACGCGACGATCAGGATGTTCGCGCACAGGCTGGTCCAGGTGAAGACCGGCATCTTCATCAGGCCCATACCGGGCGCGCGCAGCTTCAGGATGGTGACGATCAGGTTGATCCCCGACAACGTGGTGCCGACCCCCGCGATCTGCAGCGCCCAGATATAATAATCGACGCCGACATTGGGGCTGTAGGCGATGCCCGACAGCGGCGGATAGGCCAGCCAGCCCGTCTGCGCGAACTCGCCGACGAAGAGCGAAATCATGACGAGCACGGCGCCTGCGGTCGTCATCCAGAAGCTGAAATTGTTGAGGAAGGGAAAGCTGACGTCGCGCGCGCCGATCTGCAGCGGGACGATATAGTTCATCAGGCCGGTGATGAAGGGCATCGCCACGAAGAAGATCATGATCACCCCGTGCGCGGTGAAGATCTGGTCATAATGGTGCGCGTTCAGATAGCCTTCGGACCCGCCGAACGCCATCGCCTGTTGCAACCGCATCATGATCGCGTCGGCAAAGCCGCGCAGGAACATGATCAGCCCCAGGATCATGTACATGATCCCGATGCGCTTGTGGTCGACGGTGGTGAACCACTCCTTCCACAAATAGCCCCAGAGGCGATATTTGGTGATCAGGCCGAGCACCGCGATTCCGCCGATCACCACCGCGGCAAAGGTGAAGATCAGGATCGGTTCGTGGATCGGAATCGCGTCGAGCGACAGGCGGCCGAGGAAGGGGCCGGTTTCGGGGGCGGGGTGCGGGGTCATGGCGATCTCGGCGACAAAAATCAGGAAAGCGGGCGGGGCGAGGCGGCGTTGAGCGCGGTCTGCGCGGGCGCGGCGCGCTTGCCGGGGCTGGGCAGGCCGGCGCCGGTCAGCGGCGCCTGGCTCGCCGGGGCGGCGTCGGGGGTTTCGGCCTTCGCCATCAGCGGCGAACTGCACAGCGCGGCGACATAGCGCTTGCCCCAATATCCAGGCTCGGAGCCGCGCGCGGCGAACTTGTCATAGGTCAGGCTGCGAACATTGTGGATGCCCGCAATGCCGGCACCGCCCGCGGCGTCGATCGACATCATGTCGTGCATGCACATCTTGCCGGGTTCGACGCACATGTTGACCACCGCGTCGAAAAGCTGCGGTTCGACCGCCGCGAAGCGCTGAACGGGCACCCTTTCGCTGGGCTTTTCGAGCGCGAGATAGGCGTTGCGGTCGAGCGTCTTGCCCTCGGCCTTTGTGGCGGCGACCCAGGCGGCGAAACCAGCATCGTCGAGGCTCTTGACCGCGAAGCGCATGTTCGAAAAGCCGGCGCCCGAATAATTGGCCGAAAAGCCCGTGAAGTCGCCGGTCTGGTTGAAGACGCCGTGGAGCTTCGTCTCCATGCCCGGCATCGCATAAATCTGGCCGGCGAGCGCGGGGATGTAAAAGCTGTTCATCACCGACGATGCCGAAATGCGGAACCGCACCGGATGATGCGCGGGCAGCGCCAGCTCGTTCACCGTCGCGATGCCCTGATCGGGGTAGATGAACAGCCATTTCCAGTCGAGCGCGACGACCTGCACGTCGATTGGCTGCGTCGCCGCCGCGACCGGCTGGCCCGGCGCGGTGCGCGCCAGCGGGCGATAGGGATCGAGCAAATGGGTCGCGACCCATGTCACCGCCCCCAGACAGATGATGATGAGCAGCGGCGCTGCCCAGATCACCAGCTCAAGCTGCGTCGAATGGTCCCAGTCGGGCTTGTAGGTCGCGGCCTTGTTCGCGGCGCGATAGCGCCAGGCGAAAAAGATCGTCAGCGCCATCACCGGCACGATGATGAGCAGCATCAGCACGGTCGAAACCAGGATCAGATTGCCCTGCTGCTGGGCGACGTCGCCCGCAGGATCGAGCACGACCATATTGCAACCGGCGAGCAGCGGAAACGCCGCGAGCAGCGGCAACAACCGGAATCGGGTGGACGGACGGGAGAGCTTTTCTGGCATGGCGGCGCGCCTAGGCCCGCTTTGCTGCACCGCACATAGGACATTTTGTCCAATCCCTTGATCGCGATCAATGACGCAGGGGCATTTTCATGAAGGGGCGCCGCGCCCTATAACCCGACTCGCGCCATCCCTCCGTGCATGCCCGCCGCGCATGCCGGCGGCGGCGCCCGATGCAGGACCGCCTACCCATGTCTGCCGATACCGCGCCCACCACCACCCAGGCCGAACGGGACGCCCGCGCGCTTCACGACGACGGCCATCCGATCGCGCCCGGAGAGATCGCCATCGGCGTGGTCATCGGGCGCACGTCGGAATTTTTCGACTTCTTCGTCTATGCGATCGCATCGGTGCTCGTGTTCCCGAAGCTGATTTTTCCGCAGCTCGATCCGCTGCAGGGGACGCTCTGGTCCTTCGCGATCTTCGCGCTCGCCTTCGTCGCGCGTCCCGTCGGCACGGTGATCTTCACCGCGATCGACCGCGCCTATGGCCGCGGCGCAAAGCTGACGACCGCGCTGTTCCTGCTCGGCGGATCGACCGCGGCGATCGCCTTCCTGCCCGGCTATGAATCCATCGGCATCGGCGCCGCGCTGCTCCTCGCGCTGTTCCGCATGGGCCAGGGCGTGGCGCTCGGCGGGTCGTGGGACGGGCTTGCCTCGCTGCTCGCGATCAATGCGCCCGCGGGCAAGCGCGGCTGGTATGCGATGATCCCGCAGCTCGGCGCGCCGCTCGGCCTGATCGTCGCCAGCCTGCTCTTCATGTTCCTGATCTCGGCGCTGCCCGCGCAGGATTTCCTCGACTGGGGCTGGCGCTATCCCTTCTTCGTCGCCTTCGCGATCAACGTCGTCGCGCTCTTCGCCCGGCTGCGCATCGTCGTCACGCCCGAATATGCCGCGTTGTTCGAGGACAAGTCGCTCGAACCCGCGCCGCTCACCGAAACGGTGCGGTCGGAATGGAAGGTCATCCTGACCGGCGCCTTCGCGCCGCTCGCCAGCTTTGCGCTCTTCCATATGGTTACGGTTTTCCCGCTGTCGTGGGTGTTCCTGTTTACCGAGGAAACACCGGCGCGCTTCCTGATGATCGAAGCGGTGGCGGCGTTCGTCGGCGTGCTCGCGATCATCGCGTCGGGCCGGCTCGCCGACAGCTTCGGCCGCCGCACCGTGCTTGGCGCGACCGCCGCCGCCATCGCCGCGTTCAGCGGCTTCGCGCCGCAACTCCTCGACGCGGGCGAAGCGGGCGAGGCGGTGTTCATGATTCTGGGCTTCGCGCTGCTCGGCCTGTCGTTCGGCCAGTCGTCGGGCGCGCTCTCGTCCGAATTCCTTCCGCGGCACCGCTACACCGGATCGGCCTTCACCTCCGACCTTGCCTGGCTGTTCGGCGCGGGCTTCGCGCCGATGGTCGCGCTCTGGCTGTCGAGCAGCTTCGGCCTGATCGCCGCGGGCGGCTATCTGTTGTCGGGCGCGGTCGGCACGCTTGTCGCCCTGTGGCTCAACCGCGAACTGGCGCGCACCATCGGCTGATCGGCCTGAGACAATTTGTCCGGCCGCCGCGGCGCGCGCGGCCGGTGACAAGCGCCGCGCGCCAGCGTAAAGGGGACGAATGACGGGGGTACGCGCCTGGATTGCACGCCATCGCGGGCTGGCCATGTGGCTGGTCGCGCTGGCGTTGCTGTCGAAAGCGCTGGTTCCCGCGGGCTATATGCCCGGCCATGATGCATCGCGGACGATCGACGTCGTCCTCTGCTCCGATCCCGGCGGCCAGCCGCTCGCGCAGCAGATCGTGATTCCCTTCGAAAAGGGCGGCGAAGATGTGCCCGCCAAGCATGGCGGCAAGGGCGAATGCGCCTTTACCGCGCTCGCGCATGGCGCCGTCGCCGCCGCCGATCCGGCGCTTTTGCTTGCTGCGATTGCGTTTCTGTTCGCGCTCGGCTTCGCGCCGCTTCCGGTGCCGCCGCTGCGCCGTCTTTCCCGTCTCCGCCCGCCGCTGCGCGGCCCTCCGGCGCACGCCTGACACGCTGAACCCGCTGTGTCGGACAGCCGCGCGCCTTGATCGCGCGGTCCTGCCGGAGATTGTCCATGTACGAAATAATGCGCCGTCCCGAGGGGCGGCATGCGGACGATGAAGCGTCCGCGTTCGATGCGCCCGATGGCATCCGCCTGCGCATGCGCGAGAACCGGTCGCGCCTGACGCAGCACGGGCGCGAGACCTTTACCGTCCTGATCCTGCTGTTCATGGCGATGGCGATCCTGCCCGCGCTGCAGGGGCGCTGGCTCGTGCCGCTGTTTGCGCTATCGACCATGGCGGCGCTGGTGCTGGCGCTCGAATGGCACCAGCGCAATCCGCCGCCCGAGGAATGGCTCGAACTGTCGGATGGCCGGTTCGTCTGGCGCGGGCGCAGCAGGGCGGCCGTCGACCTGCCGTCCTATTGGCTTCGCTTCGAGCTGGAGCGGCGCGGGCCGACCGACTGCCGACTCGTCTTCCACCACCGAATGCAGCGCTTCGAGGTCGGGCATTGCCTGAACCTCGACGAGCGGCGCGAGATCGCCCCGATCCTCGCCCGTGCGCTCGCGGCAAGCAACCACATGAGGTAGGACATGGCCCCATCTCCGCCTCGCCGCATTGCCGCATTGCGCCGGTTTCGCCGCCGCTGCTGGGCGGCTGTCGGTTTGTGCCTGCTGATGCAGGTCGGATCGGCAGCCGCTCAAAACTGGGC
>NZ_MEFH01000125.1:8322-10270 GCF_001725095.1 Sphingopyxis sp. SCN 67-31
GCGGCAACGGCGCTGGTCGCCGCGCCGCCGCTGCTCGCGCACGGCGTCGCCGCCGGCGCGCTCGCCATCGGCCACCCCTGGTCGCGCGAAACCGCGCCGGGGCAAAAGGCCGGCGGCGGCTTTCTGACCATAACGAACAAGGGCAAGACCGAAGACCGGCTCCTCTCGGCGACTTCGCCCGCCGCCGCCGACGTCCAGATCCACATGATGAAGGTCGAGGACGGGGTGATGCGGATGCGCCAGATCACCGGCGGCCTCGCCATCCCGGCGGGCGGCACGCTCGAACTCAAGCCCGGCGGCTATCACATCATGTTCATGGGCCTCAAAAAGCCGTTCAAGCAGGGCGACATGATCCCCGCGACGCTGGTCTTCGCGCGGCAGGGGAAGGTCGCCGTGCGCTTCAAGGTGCAACCGATCGCATCGACCGCACCGATGGAGGGCGGTCATGGCGGACATTGAGGGCGGCACCCCGCCGATGGTCGTCGTTCGTCGCATCCTGTGGATGCTCGTCGCGGTCGCCGCGGTCTTCGGCGTCATATTGGCGGTTGGTGGCGGAGACGGCAGCAAGAGCGCGCCGGCCGCCTCAGCCGGCGCCGCGATCGGCGGCCCCTTCACGCTCACCGCGGCCGATGGCTCGACGCTCACCGACCGGACGCTGAAGGGCCGGCCCTTCGCGATCTTCTTCGGTTTCACCCGCTGCCCCGACGTCTGCCCGACCAGCCTCGCGCGCATGGCGCAGCTTCGCGAACAGCTCGGTCCCGACGGGATGAAGTTCGACATCGTCTTCGTCTCGGTCGACCCGCAGCACGACCGGCCCGCCGACATCGGCAGCTATGTCGCGCTGTTCAAGACGCCGATCATCGGGGCGACCGGAACCGATGCCCAGCTTGCCCAAATCCAGAAGGAATATGGCGTCTATGTCCGCAAGGTGCCGATCGAGGGCGGCGACTATACGGTCGATCACACCGCCGCCATCTATCTGATGGACAAGGACGGCCACTTCGTCACCACCATCGACTATCACGAGAATGACAAGACGGCGCTCGAAAAGCTGAAGCGCATCATCGCCTGATCCTGGGTTCGGCGGGCCGCGTCCTCGCGGCGCGGCCCGTCAGACCGCGGCGAAGGAATCGCGCTGCTGCGCCACCTCGACCCGGTCGCGGCCCATCGCCTTGGCGCGCAGCAAGGCGGCGTCGGCGGTGCGGACCAACCGGTCGGGCGGGCAGTGCAGCGGGGTGATCGCAACGCCGATCGAAACCGTAACCGGCCCCATGTTTCCGGCCTCCGATCCCAGCGCCAGTGCGGCGACGCGGGTACGGATTTCCTCGGCGCGCTCGGTCGCGCCCTCGACCGACAGGCCGGGGAGCAGCAGCATGAACTCCTCGCCGCCATAGCGAAAGGCGAGGCCCGCATCGCGCGTCACGCCCGCCAGCACCTTGCCGACTTCGCGCAGCACCGTGTCGCCCGCGTCGTGGCCGTGGACGTCGTTGAAACGCTTGAAATGATCGACGTCGATCATCAGGCAGCCCAGATCCTGCCCCAGCCGTTCGGCCTGCGCGATCTGGATGCCGAGCAGCTGGTCGAGCTGGCGACGGTTCGACAGACCGGTCAGCGGGTCGGCGAGCGCCATTTCGCGCAGCGTTTCGCGCAATTGCAGATTGGCGATCGCCAGCCCGATATTCTCCGCCAGCATGTCGAGATAGATTTCGGGACCGGACAGCGCGCCGGGGTTACCCGCCGGCGCTTCGAAATAAAGGAGGCCCAGCGTCTCGCGCTGCGCGGTGAGCGGCAGGCACAGCGTGTCGACGGGCGCCGCGGCATCGCTGCGGTCGACATGGTCGCACGGCACATCGACATTGTCGCCCGCGGGACGGTGCGGCAGTCCGCGGCGCAGCGCCCAGCAGGCGAGCGCCGAAAATTCGGCGCGCGAATGGCCGGGGTTCTGCCA
>NZ_MEFH01000126.1:0-8185 GCF_001725095.1 Sphingopyxis sp. SCN 67-31
CTGCCCGACCGGTTCGAGAATGGCGACCCGCGCAACGATCGCGGCGGGCTGACGGGCGACCGGCTCGCAACCGGTTACGATCCGTCGGCCAAGGGCTTCTATCACGGCGGCGATCTTGCCGGGCTGACCAAGCGGCTCGATTATATCCAGGGGATGGGCGCCACCGCGATCTGGTTCGCCCCTATTTTCAAGAACAAGCCGGTGCAAGGACCCAAGGGCGACGAGAGCGCTGGTTATCACGGCTATTGGGTGACCGATTTCACGCGTGTCGATCCGCACTTCGGGACCAATGACGAATTCCGGGCTTTCGTCGACGCGGCGCACGCGCGCGGGATGAAGGTCTATATGGACATCATCACCAATCACACCGCCGACGTCATTCGCTACACCGAAGGCGACGGGACGGGGTACCGCTATCGCAGCCTTGCCGATTATCCCTTTTCACGGCGCGGCGGTGCCGGCGGCGCGGCGATCAATCGGGGTTTCGCCGGCGACGGTGATCGCTCGCCCGAAAACTGGGCAAGGCTGACCGATCCATCGTTCGCCTATACGCCCGTCGTGCCGCGGGGTGAGGAAAAGGCCAAGGTGCCGGCGTGGCTGAACGACCCGATCTATTATCATAATCGCGGCAACAGCGACTGGGTCGGCGAGTCTGCGCTCTATGGCGATTTTGCAGGGCTAGACGATCTCGCGACCGAGAATCCGAAGGTCGTGCAGGGCTTCATCGACATCTATGGCCGCTGGATCGACGCGTTCGGGATCGACGGATTCCGCATCGACACCGCGAAGCATGTGAACCCAGAATTCTGGCAGGCCTTCGTGCCGGCGATGCTGGCGCGGGCGAAAGCGCGGGGGATTCCGAATTTCCACATCTTCGGGGAAGTCTATAACGACGCGGTCGACCCCGGATCGCTGGCGCGCCACACGCGCGTCGCCGGATTGCCAGCGGTGCTCGACTTCAGCTTTGCGCGCGCGGTGATCGATGCGGTCGGCGGAACAACCGGAACCGCCGTGTTCGAACGGCTGTTCGATGGCGATGTGCTGTACAAGGGCGGGCCGGCCGCGGCGCTGCAGCTCCCGACCTTCCTCGGCAACCACGACATGGGCCGCTTCGCGATGTTCGTGAAGCAGGCAAACCCCGGTGCGAGCGCCGACGACCTGCTGAAGCGCGTGATGCTGGGCCATGCCATGCTGCTGACGCTGCGCGGTGTCCCGACGATCTATTATGGCGACGAGCAGGGCTTCGTGTCCGACGGGGGTGACCAGCTCGCGCGCGAGGACATGTTCGCCTCGATGGTCGACGTCTATAACGACAACGACCTGATCGGCACCGATGCGACCACCGCGTCGGCCAATTTCGACCCGGCGCATCCGCTCTACCGCGAGATCGCGGCGCTTTCGGCGATCCGCCGCAAGACGCCCGCGCTGCTGCACGGGACGACGAAGCTTCGCGCCATTTCGGAAAAGCCCGGCTTGCTCGCGGTCTCGCGGTTCGATCCGGACTCCGGCCGCGAAGTGCTACTGGCGTTCAATACGTCTGCAACGCCCGTCTCGGCCAATATTGCCATCGACATGAAAAGCGCGGCCTTTACGTCGCTCCTTGGCGACTGCCCGGCGCACGCCGCCGCACCGGGCAGCCTGTCCCTCACTCTCCCCGCCTTCGGCACCGCCATATGCCAGGCCAACGAATAAGCGGAAAAACGACGCGTGACGACGAACCATAGCCTTGCCAAACAACCGCACGCCGTCGCCGACGCCGACCTGCCGTGGTGGAAGGGCGCGGCGATCTACCAGATTTATCCGCGCAGCTTTGCCGATTCAAACGGCGACGGGATCGGCGATCTGGCCGGCATCACCGCGCGGCTCGATTATGTCGCCTCGCTGGGTGTCGATGCAATCTGGCTGTCGCCCTTCTATCCCTCGCCAATGGACGATTTCGGATACGACATTGCCGATTATTACGGCGTCGATCCGATCTTCGGGACGCTCGACGATTTCGACGCGCTCGTCGCGCGCGCGCACGCGCTGGGTCTGAAAGTGACGACCGACCTTGTCTTTGCGCACACGTCGGACCGGCACGACTGGTTCGCGACCAGCCGCGCGAGCAGGGATAATGCGATGGCCGACTGGTATGTCTGGGCCGATGCGAAGCCCGACGGCTCGCCGCCGACTAATTGGCAGTCGGTGTTCGGCGGTCCGGCATGGACGTGGGACGCGCGGCGCGGCCAATATTATATGCACAATTTCCTCGGGACCCAGCCGCAGCTCAACGTCCACAATCGCGCGGTGCAGGATGCGTTGCTGGACGTGGTCCGCTTCTGGCTCGACCGCGGCGTCGACGGGTTCCGCATCGACGCGATCAATTTTGCGATGCACGATCCCGAATTGCGCGACAATCCTCCGGCGCCGCCGTCGAACAAGGTCCGCACCCGGCCGTTCGATTTTCAGCTGAAAATCCACAACCAGTCGCATCCCGACATTCCGCTGTTCCTCGAACGCATTCGCGCGCTAACCGACGAATATGGCGGCAGCTTCACCGTCGCCGAGGTTGGCGGCGACGATGCGGTGCGCGAGATGAAGCTGTTCACCGCGGGCGACCGGCGCCTGAACAGCGCCTATGGTTTCGACTTCCTCTACGCCGACCGGCTGACGCCGAAGCTCGTTCGCGAAGCTGCCGAGCAATGGCCCGACGCGCCGGGTATCGGCTGGCCGAGCTGGGCCTTCGAAAACCACGACGCGCCGCGCGCGGTGTCGCGCTGGACGCCCGCCGGCGTCGATGCCGCCGCCTATTCGCGCATGAAGATGGCGCTGCTGTGTGCGCTGCGCGGCAACATCATCATCTATAATGGCGAGGAACTGGGGCTCGATCAGGTCGATATCCCGTTCGAGATGGTCAAGGATCCCGAAGCGCTGAAGAACTGGCCGCTGACCTTGTCGCGCGACGGCGCGCGGACGCCGTTGCCGTGGGCGGGGGATGCGGCGCATGCCGGATTTTCGTCCGCCAGTCCGTGGCTGCCGCTGGGCGACGCGCACGCCGGCCTCGCGGTGGACCGGCAGGATAGCGACCCCGCGTCGCTGCTCAACCTGACGCGGCGGCTCGTCGCGCTGCGGGCAGCGCATCCCGCGCTCCGTCACGGCCGCGACGGCGGCTGGGTGGCCGAGGGCGACCTGCTGGTCTTCGACCGCATGACCGAAGGCGAAACGATCTGCTGCCTCTTCAACCTCGGCGGAGAGGCGATCGACATTGCCGCGCAGCATCGCGGCGGAATGCCGATCGTGGCGCTCAATGGCGCCGACGCCGACACCCTGCCGCCTTGCGGTGCCCTCTGGATCCGGATCGAACATTGATGTCCATGCTTCGCCTTGCCCCGCTCGCGCTTCTCGCCGCGTCGCCCGCTTTCGCGCAGGAGGCGCCAGCGTCGGTCACCGCAACCTCGCCCGACGGTAGCCTGGTGCTGACCGTCGCGACCGACAACGATCAGCGGCCGACCTGGTCGCTGTCGCGCAAGGGGCAATTGCTGTTCGCGCCGTCGAAGCTCGGCTTCCTGCTCACCGACGGGATCGGCCTCCAGCGCGGCTTCGCGATCGAGGGCATCGAGCGCGCGAGCGCTGACGGCCGCTGGGAGCAGCCTTGGGGCGAACGCCGCTTCGTGCGCGACCACCACAACGAACTGCTCGTTCGCCTGCGCCAAAACGAAAGCTGGGGCGGCCACGCGATGAACGTCCGCTTCCGCCTGTTCGACGACGGCATCGGCTTCCGCTACGAACTCCCCGAACAGGCGGGGCTCAAGACCGCGAAGATTGCTGACGAAATCACCGAATTCGACCTGGTGCCCAAGGGCACGGCGTGGTGGATCGCGGCCGGCGAGTGGAACCGGTACGAGCAGATCTATCAAAAGACGCCGGTCGATGCCGTCGCCACCGCGCACACGCCGATGACCGTGCGGCTCGACGACGGGACGCATCTGTCGTTCCACGAGGCAGCGCTCGTCGACTATTCGGGGATGTGGTTGAAGCGCGCCGAAGGGCAGAAATTCCGCGCCACGCTGGCACCCTCGTCGAAGGGGCCGCGCGTCGTGCGCGACCTGCCGTTCGCGACGCCATGGCGCACGATCCGCATTGCGGGCAGCGCGGCGGGGCTGGTCGAAAGCGACCTCGAGCTCAATCTCAACGAACCGAACAAGCTGGGCGATGTCAGCTGGTTCAAGCCGATGAAATATGTCGGCATCTGGTGGGGCATGATCCGCGGCGATTGGACTTGGGCCGAGGGGCCGAAGCATGGCGCGACAACCGAGCGCACGAAGGCGACGATCGATTTCGCGGCGAAGCACGGCTTCGGCGGCGTCCTGGTCGAGGGCTGGAACAAAGGCTGGAACGGCAACTGGTTCGGCCACGGCGACGAGTTCAGCTTTACCGAGGCGACCCCTGATTTCGACCTGAAGGCGGTTACCGACTATGCTCGCGCCAAGCATGTCCAGCTGATCGGACACCATGAAACCGGCGGGAATATTAAGGTTTACGAGGCGCAGCTCGACGATGCGATGAAGCTGTACGGCCGGCTCGGCGTCGGGACGGTCAAGACCGGCTATGTCGCCGATGCGGGCGGCATAATCGCGCCGGGCGACACCGCCGACAGCGTTGCGATGGAGTGGCACGACGGCCAGCGCCAGGTGCAGCATCATCTGAAGGTCGTCCAGACCGCCGCCAAATATCATGTGGCGGTCGATCCGCACGAGCCGGTGAAGGACACCGGCCTTCGCCGTACCTATCCCAACTGGGTCGCACGCGAAGGCGCCCGGGGCATGGAATATAATGCCTGGGGCGCCTTCGCAAACGGCCCCGATCACGAACCGACGCTCGTCTATACGCGGATGCTGTCGGGGCCGATGGACTTCACGCCCGGGGTGCTGAGCCTGGAGGGTGCGAACCATGCGCCGCTGGCTTCGACGCTGGCGAAGCAGCTCGGCCTCTATCTCGCCATCTATTCGCCGATCCAGATGGCGGCCGATTTCCCCGAAACGCTGGAGAAGTTTCCGCGCGAGCTCGATTTCATCTCGAAAGTGCCGGCCGACTGGTCGGAAAGCCACCTGATCGCGGGCGAGGTCGGGGATTATGCTATTTTCGCGCGCAAGGACCGCAACAGTGCTGACTGGTATGTTGGCGGCGTCAACGATGCGACGGCGCGGACGTTGACGCTGCGCTTCGACTTTCTGGAACCGGGCAGAACCTACGTCGCGACGATTTATAAGGACGGCGACGGCGCCACTTATCTGACCGATGCGCGGCACAGCATCGCATACGACAGGATCAAGGTGAAAAAGGGTGATAGCTATACCCTGTGGCTCGCGCCCGGCGGCGGCGCCGCCATGCGCCTTGCCGCGGGTAAATGATACGCGTCCTGATTATGGCCGACCCTACGGATCGCGATAACGACATCACCTATCGTCGATAGGACTATTTTGGAGAAGCAGGATGGCCCATACGCCCGCCCCGACCAGCGCCGGGGATGCAGGAACGGAAGCTTATGTCGACGCACCGGAGCTGCGGCTGTTCGTGATGGGGCTGTTCTTCATCTTCGGGGGGATCACGTCTCTGAACGACGTAATCATTCCGAAGCTGAAGGAGCTGTTCACTCTCAACTACACGCAGGCAATGCTCGTACAGTTCTGCTTCTTCACCGCCTATTTGCTCATCGGGATACCGGGGGCGAAGCTTGTCAAGAAGATCGGCTATATGCGCGGTGCGGTCGCGGGCCTGCTTACGATGATGGTAGGCTGTCTCCTGTTCATTCCGGCATCGCAGAATGCGACCTATGGCCTGTTCCTGCTTGCGCTGTTTGTCCTCGCGAGCGGGGTGGTTATCGTGCAGGTCGTTGCCAACCCGCTGATCTCGCTGCTTGGTAAGCCTGCGACAGCGCACAGCCGCCTGACCTTCGCACAGGCGTTCAACTCGCTGGGTACCACGCTGTTCCCGGTCGCAGGGTCGACGCTTATTCTCGGCGGTCTGGCAAAGGTGAGCGCTGATCAGCTATCGGGCGCCGAACTCGACGCCTATCGCACTTCCGAAAGCCTAGCGATTGTGCATGGCTATCTCGGCATTGCGGTCGCGCTTGCGGTCGTGGCGGCGACCGTGTGGATGTTCCGCAATCGCCTGAAGGGCGAGCGGCATGAGGCGAGTGCCGCGCTTGCGGGTTTTGACCTGCTGAGGCGTCCGCGTTTCGGCTTCGGCGCTCTCTGCATCTTCCTCTATGTTGGCGCCGAAGTGTCGATCGGGTCGTTGATCGTCAGCTACCTGATGCAGGGGCACGTCCTGGCCCTGCAGGAACAGGCGGCGGGCAAGCTCATCGGACTCTATTGGGGCGGCGCGATGGTTGGGCGTTTCATCGGATCGGCAGTGATGCGCGTCATCAGTCCGGGCAAGCTGCTCGCCTGGGTCGCGGTCGGCGCGATCGCGCTGATCCTTGTCTCCACCAGCACGACCGGCGCTCTGTCGGGCTACAGCCTGCTCGCCATAGGCCTGATGAACGCGATCATGTTCCCGACGATCTTCAGCCTCGCCTCCGAAAAGCTCGGTCCCCGCGCCGCCGACGGGTCAGGGATCATCAATATCGCGATCTTTGGGGGTGCCGTGGTTCCGCTCGCGACCGGTGCAATCGCGGACCTCACCGGACATCTTGGTCTCGCGCTCCTCCTTCCCGCCGCTTGCTATGCCGTCATCGCTGCCTTCGGCCACTATGCTCGGCGGCCGGCATGACGGCATCGCATTTGCCGGGGCAAAAGCTGCCTGTGGTCGCAGGCTCGGGTGGATCGGCAAGCAACGAGCAATGCGCCAGCGCGGCGCTCGCAACTTTCGCCCCATAAGCCGGAGCTTGGCATGCCCGCACTTCTGGAGCGAATGACCGGCTGGGTCTGGTCGCGCCCCTATCTCCTGCTGACATTTACCGCACTGTTCTGGGCTGGCAATTCGATTGTCGGTCGCGCGGCGCGCGATGTGATGCCGCCGGTCGCGCTAGCCTGGTGGCGATGGGCCTTGGCCTTTCTGTTGTTGTTGCCGTTTGCATGGCCCCATCTGCGACGAGACTTCGCTACCTTCAAAACGCACTGGCGCTGGCTGCTGTTGCTGGGGGCTCTGGGGATCGGAACCTTCAACACCCTCCTCTACACCGGCCTTCAAACGACCACGGCAGTCAACGGCCTGCTGCTCCAGTCGATGCAGCCTGCGCTGATTCTCATGCTCGGTGCTCTCGTTTTCGGGGAGTATGTCCGGTTGCCGCAGGTCATCGGCATATGTCTCTCGATCACCGGGGCGCTGATGATCATTCTGGGCGGTGATCTGTCCTCGCTTCTCGAACTGGAATTCAATTCGGGAGATCTCGTGATCTGCGTCGCGGTTGTCGTCTGGTCCTTCTATTCCGTTCTGTTGCGCAAACGTCCGGCCGTTCATCCACTGAGCTTTCTGGCGGCAACCTTCGTGATCGGCATTGTCGTGATCGCGCCCTTCTATCTGGCCGAGATCATTGACGGCCGATTGATAGAAAGCAGTTCTGAAAGCTGGATGGCGATTGGCTACGTCTGCCTGTTTCCCTCGCTTATCGCCTATCTCTTTTTCAATCGCGGGGTCGAGTTGCTCGGTTCGGCAGCAACCGGGCTTTATCTCAACATCATGCCAGTTATCGGCGCCATGCTCGCCGTATTTATCCTCTCCGAACCGTTCAGATGGTTCCATCTTGTCGGCATGAGCCTGATCGGCGCAGGGATTTTCAGCGCCTCCCGCATTGCTCGTCAATCAGTCGAACAGTCCATTCCTGCCGACCGCTGAGCATGGTTTGTCATTTTGGCGGCGCCCACCAGCGGGCGTTCATGCCGAATATTCGCGTCCGAGCGCCGCATCAGCACGAAAGACCGGGGTGGCGGTCGATCGAAACCGTTGCAATCGAGTGACGCTTGCGCTTCCGGACATGGAAAGGCGCCAACTTTCACGCTCGCGATGGGACCTGACACATCACGCCCCCGGGCCACGCATCGCGGAAGCGCCTTCGCTTGAAGGCCCCAAACCCAAGGCGCCGCGCGCGATCAGCAGCGCTTGCCGGAGCCGGCGGGTCCGGTTTGGGCCGATCCCATGAATTTCGTGAAATATCCGGACCGCCACCGTGCGGATTTCTGCTTTCCCTGGCCGGCGCCGGCCG
>NZ_MEFH01000127.1:0-8151 GCF_001725095.1 Sphingopyxis sp. SCN 67-31
TTTTGAGCCTTTAACGGGTTACTCAGCCCGGAAGAAAACATCGTCTTTGAACACACGTCGATCCTGGTTCGGCCCCGTCAGAAGCCCGCGCACCCCTTCAAAAGCGCGCGGGTTTGTGGTGGAGCCGCCGGGTACTGCCCCCGGGTCCGCTGTGTCTATTCCACGACACCATTTATCCTCATAGCCGGCCGAAACCGGCATTGCCGATATAGGGAGCCGCGGGGCGGTTTGCAACGTGGGCGGCTGGCCGCCGCAGCGCCGCTATTTCCGCCGCAATTCGTCGCGGATTTCGGTGAGCAGGTCGACCTCGGTCGGCGCGGCGGCTTCGGGTCCCTTGCGCAGCAGCCGGTTCACCGCGCGCACCATCAGGAAGATGATGAAGGCGAGGATCAGGAAATTGATCACCGCGGTGATGAAGGCGCCATAGCCGACCATCGCCACCCCGGCTTTCTTGAGCGCCGCATAGTCGGTCGCCGCGATCCCGTCGGGCACGCTGCCCAGCAGGATGAACTTGCTGGAGAAATCGACCCCGCCGAATATCCAGCCGACGAAGGGCATGATCAGGTCCTCGGTCAGCGACCCGGTGATCGTCGCAAAGGCGCCGCCGATGATGACGCCGACCGCCAGATCGATGACGCTGCCGCGTGCGATGAATTCCTTGAACTCGTTCAACATCTTCTCACTCCCGGGAAAATTGGGCGAACCGCCGAGTGGTGCCGCGACGATTGCGCAAAGGCAAGCGTCATCCTATTATGTGTATTGTTGCGGCAAAACGCCGCCGGAGGGAGTTTAGAGACCATGACCATGCGTTCCGCCCGCTGGATGATCGTCCCCGTCGCCGCGCTGTCGCTGTCCGCCTGCGGCATCAACAGCGTTCCCACCAAGGAAGAGGCCGCCAAGGCGAAATGGGCGAATGTCGAGGCCGCCTATCAGCGGCGCGCCGACCTGATCCCCAATCTCGTCGAGACCGCGAAGGGCGCGGCGAAAATCGAACAGGCGACGCTGGAAAGCGTCATCCAGGCACGCGCCTCGGCTACCCAGATCAAGCTGACCGCCGACGACCTCGAAGACCCTGCGAAGGTGCAGGCCTTCCAGCAGGCGCAGGGCAATGTCACCGGCTCGCTCAGCCGTCTGCTCGCCACCGTCGAGCAATATCCCGACCTCAAGAGCCAGGGTCGTTTCGCCGACCTGATGACCCAGCTCGAAGGCACGGAGAACCGGATCAACGTGACGATCCAGGACTATAACAACGCGGTGCAGGATTATAACACGACGATCCGTACCTTCCCCGACATCATCGGCGCCAAGATCGTCCACGGCGCAAAGCCGATGACGCCCTATCGCGCGGTGACGCCCAACGCCAACGTCGCGCCCAAGGTCGATTTCGGGCAATAGGGCCATCGCTATGCCATTTCCCCCGTTCGCCCAGAGCACGAACGGACGCGAGGGCCGCTTCGGTTTCGCGGGATTGTGGGCCGCCCTGACGTCGGCCCTCCTCCTCGCTTTGCTTATGGCGGTCCCCGCCGCTGCCCAGACCTTTCCCCAACTCACCGGGCGCGTCGTCGATCAGGCCGACATCATCCCGCCGGCCGAGGAAGCGAACCTCACCGCCCAGCTCGAACAGCTCGAAAAGACGACCGGGCACCAGCTCGTCGTCGCGACGGTCAACGACCTCGAAGGACAGGACGTCGCCGATTACGGCTACAGGCTCGGCCGCGCCTGGGGCATCGGGGGCAAGGAAGAGAATGACGGCGTCATCTTCCTGATCGCGCCCAACGAACGGCGGATGAACATATCGGTCGGCTACGGCCTCGAACCGATCCTGACGGACGCCCTGTCGGGGCGGATCATCCGCGATCAGGTGACGCCGCGCTTCAAGAATGGCGATTATCCGGGCGGCATCCAGGCCGGGGTGAACGCGATCGCGCAGCAGATCGCGCTCCCGCCCGAGGAGGCCGCGGCGCGCGCCGCCGCCGCTGCGAAGGCAGAGCGCGACCGCGCCGATGACGGCAGCTTCGGCGGCTTCATCTTTATCGGTTTCATCATCCTTTTCTTCTTCGTCCTGCCGATGCTCTCGGCCTTCGGGCGGCGCGGCCGGCGGCATCGCAAGCATCGCCCGTGGGGCGCCGCGCCGATCATCGTCTGGGGCGATCATGACTGGGGCGGCGGTGGCCGTGGCTCATCTTGGGGCGGCGGCGGCTGGAGCGGCGGTGGCGGATTCGGCGGTTTTTCGGGCGGTGGCGGCAGTTTCGGCGGCGGCGGCGCCTCGGGCGGCTGGTAGGGAGGCGGAACGCATGAAAGTCAGCCATGTCAGCGCCGCCGATCACGACCTCGTCACCGCCGCGGTCGCAGCGGCCGAAGCGCGGACGAGCGGCGAGATCGTCACCGTCATCGCCGCGCAATCGAACGATTACGACGATGTCGCGCTCGTCTGGGCGAGCCTGATCGCCTTCCTCGCCATGTCGGTTATCGCGCTGTTTCCCGATTTCTATCAGGGCCTCTACGACCGGCTGACCGGCGGCTGGGGGCACGGCCTGACCGCCAATCAATGGCTTGGCGTCGTCATTGCAGTCGGCGTGCTCAAGTGGATCGCCATGTGGCTGATTCTGTTGTGGCGTCCGCTGCGTCTGTGGCTGACGCCGCGCGCGATCCTCGCCGGCCGCGTCCGCGCCCGCGCGATCGACCTGTTCAAGGTCGGGGCGGAGGCGAAGACGCTCGGCCGCACCGGCGTCCTCCTCTATCTCAGCCTGCGCGAACATCGCGCGGACATCGTCGCCGACGAAGCGATCGCCTCGAAAGTCCCGGCGGAGGTATGGGGCGACGCGATGGCGGCACTGATCGAACGCGTGCGCGCCGGCCGGCCCGGCGAAGGCATGGCAGAGGCGGTCGCGTACATGGGCGTCATACTCGCCGAACATTTCCCGCGCGGCAGCGAAAATCCGAACGAATTGCCCGATCGCCTGATCGAGCTTTGACGCGCTCCATCGCCGCGAAAGGAAAGCCATGTCCCGCCCCGCCCCCGACGCTCCCATCGAAACGCGATGGGAGGGCCGCTTCATCACCGTCCGGCAGCAGGGGACGTGGGAATATGTCTCGCGCTCGCGCGGCATCCACGCCGCGGTGATCCTCGCGATCGACGCGGACGAAAGCGGGCATCACGTCCTGCTGGTCGAACAATATCGCGTGCCGCTGGGGCGCCCCTGCCTCGAACTGCCCGCGGGCCTCGTGGGCGACGACAGCGCGGGCGAGGCGTCGGAAACGGCGGCCGAGCGCGAACTGGAGGAAGAAACCGGCTATCGCGCCGCGCACTGGCGCACGGTCGGCGAATTCTTCAGTTCGCCGGGCATGGTCAGCGAGAGCTTCACCCTGCTCGTCGCCACCGGATTGACCAGGGTCGGCCCCGGCGGCGGAGTCGGCGGCGAAGACATCATCGTCCACCGCGTGCCGCTGACCGGCATCGCCGATTTCGTCGCGGCAAAGCGCACCGAGGGATGCGGCATCGACGTGCGCGTCGCGATGCTGCTTGCGGGAGGCTTGCTGGAGGAATGAGGCTCGTTCGGAACGCGGTTAGCGGGTGCGGTCGGCTTAAACCGGACTCATCTTCCCGTTGATGCAGCTTTAACGCCGCTCACCGCCCCCCGAACCGCCAGCGCAGCAGCGGCCGCGCGAGCAACAGGCCCGCTAGGAAGCCGCCGACATGCGCCCAGATGGCGATGGCGCCGAAACCGGCGCCGCCCGCGAAACCGATCAGCAACTGGACGCCGATCCACGCTGCGGCGAGCCATAGCGCCCGCACCCAATGGCTGGGGATCGGCCCGAGCGCCGGCGCCTGCGACCGGCTGAAGATCAGCGCGAACACCGCGATCAGCGCCGAGATCGCGCCGCTCGCGCCGATCATCGGCACCACCGACGTGGGGTTGGAAAGCCATTGCGCGAATGCGCCGGCGCAGGCGCCGACGACCAACAGGACCGCGATGGCCTTCGTCCCCATCGGCGCTTCGAGCGGCCGCCCGATATAGAGCAGCACGACCAGGTTGAAGATCAGGTGCAGCAGGCTCCCGTGCAGGAAGGCAGAGGTCAGCGGCGTCAGCACGAAAGGCACGAACGGCCCCGGCGGCAGGATCAGCTCGCCGCTCCAGCGCGCCGGCACGAAGCCCGCGCGCACGATCGCCTCGGTCTGGAAACCGCTGAGCGTCAGCACGACGAACAGCGCCGCGCAGAGCAGCGCATAGCCCGTGACCAGCGGCGCGTCCTGCGGCTTCATGCGCGTCCGTCCGTCAGATGAATTCGATCTTCGTCACCAGATAATATTTGTCGCCCGACGGCACGGTGACCTCGATCTCGTCGTCGACGCGGCGGCCGATCAGCGCGCGGCCGAGCGGCGAATTATAGCTGATCCGCCCTTCCTTGGCGTCCGCCTCGGCCTGCCCCACGATCTGGTAGCGCACCGGCTTGTCGTCCTCGTCGGCCAGGGTGACCGTCGCGCCAAAGACGATGCGGTCGCCCGAAAGCGTCGTGGGGTCGATGATCTGCGCGCGCGCCAGCTTGTCCTCGAGATCGCCGATCGACGCCTCGACCTGGCCCTGGCGTTCCTTCGCGGCGTGATATTCGGCATTTTCCGACAGGTCGCCATGCGCGCGCGCTTCCTCGATCGCGTCGACGATCTGCGGGCGCTCGGCCTTCAGCGCGGCGAGTTGGGCGCTCAGCTTCTCATAGCCTTCCGCCAGCATCGGCACCTTTTCAACGCTTGCCATTATCCCATTGTCCTTCGTCAAAAATCCTGTTCCGGCGAACCGGGCGTCGGGCGGCTGAGCCGCTGTTTCCGTCAATGTCGGGGGGTGAAGCGGTGCGTCAATAATAGTCCTGAAGCGGCTTTACTTCAAGACTGCGCGCGCGCAGCGCGCCGATGGCGTGGGTCGCGGCATCGCTTCCCGCCGCCGTCGTGTAATAGGCGACGTCCGCCGCGAGCGCCGAGGCGCGGATCGACTGCGAATCCTGCAGGCTCTGCCACCCCTCGGTGGTGTTGAAAATGAGCTGGACGTCGCCGTCCTTGATCCGGTCGACGATATGCGGACGCCCCTCGGCCACCTTGTTGACGCGCTCGATCGCGATGCCCTGCTCGGCCAGATAGTCGGCGGTGCCGCCGGTCGCGATCACCTGCCACCCCCAGTCGGCGAGTTGCTTCACCGCGCCGACGATCCGCGGCTTGTCGCTGTCCTTGACCGACACGAACAGACGCCCCTCGGTCGGCAGGCTGTCGCCCGCGCCGAGCTGCGCCTTGGCAAAGGCCAGGTTGAAATCACTATCGATTCCCATGACTTCGCCGGTGGACTTCATCTCCGGCGACAGAACCGGATCGGTGCCGGGGAAACGCGCGAAGGGGAAGACCGCTTCCTTCACCGCGACATGCGCGATGTCGCGATTGATCTTCGGCAGGTCGGCCAGCTTCTCGCCCGCCATCACGCGCGCCGCGATCTTGGCGATCGGCGATCCCACCGCCTTGGCGACGAACGGTACGGTGCGGCTGGCGCGCGGATTGACCTCGATCAGATAGACGCTGGCCCCGGCCGGCGATCCGGGATCGGCCTGCACCGCGAACTGGATGTTCATCAGCCCGCGCACGTTCAGCGCGCGCGCCAGCGCGTCGGCCTGCCGCTCGATCTCGGCGACGATGTCGGCGGACAGGCTGTAGGGCGGGATCGAGCAGGCGCTGTCGCCCGAATGGACCCCCGCTTCCTCGATATGCTGGAGCACGCCCGCGACCACGACATCGGTGCCGTCGCACAGCGCGTCGACGTCGACCTCGATCGCGTCGCGCAGATAGCGGTCGATCAGCACCGGCGAATCGCCCGATACCTGCACCGCGGTCTCGATATAATTTTCGAGCTGTTCCTGATCGTCGACGATCTCCATCGCCCGCCCGCCGAGGACATAGCTCGGGCGCGTCAGCACCGGGTACCCGATACGCGCCGCGACCGCGATCGCCTCCTCGCGGCTGCGCGCGATGCCGTTGGCGGGCTGCTTGAGGCCGAGCTTGTTGACGAGCGCCGCGAAACGCTCGCGGTCCTCTGCCAGATCGATCGCGTCGGGCGAGGTGCCCAGGATCGGGATACCCGCCTCCTCCAGCGCCTGCGCGAGCTTGAGCGGGGTCTGCCCGCCGAACTGGACGATCACGCCGACGAGGGTGCCCTTCGACTGCTCGACGTGCAGGATCTCGAGCACGTCCTCGGCGGTCAGCGGCTCGAAATAGAGGCGGTCCGACGTGTCGTAATCGGTCGACACCGTTTCCGGGTTGCAGTTGACCATGATCGTCTCATAGCCCGCCTCCTCCAGCGCGAAGCAGGCGTGGCAGCAGCAGTAATCGAACTCGATCCCCTGCCCGATCCGGTTCGGGCCGCCGCCCAGGATGACGATCTTTTTCCGGTCGCTTGGATTGGCCTCATTCTCGGGCGCGCCGAAGGTCGGCGCTTCGTAGGTCGAATAGAGATAGGGCGTCTGCGCCTCGAACTCCGCGGCGCAGGTGTCGATGGTCTTGAACACCGGGCGCACGCCCAGCCGGTGGCGCAAGCTCCGCACCTCGGCCTCGGTGACGCCGCCGGTCATCGCCTTCACCGCCTCGTGGATCAGCCCGCCACCGCGCGCCGCAGCATGCCCGGCGCCCGGCTGGAGATTCGCCGACTGGAGCGCCAGATAGGCGAGCCTCTTGTCCGAAAAGCCCATCGCCTTCAGCCGCCGCAGTCCTTCGGCATCGCGCGGCAGGCCGTCCGCCACCACGGCCTTCTCGGCCGCGACGATCTCAGCGATGCGGTCGAGGAACCACATGTCATAGCCCGCGATGCGGTTGATCTCGGCGAGCGGCAGCCCCTCGCGGATCGCCTGCGCGGCGACGAGCAGCCGGTCGGGGGTCGGCTTCGCCAGTTCGATCTTCAACTGCTCCGCGCTCGCGCCGACCAGCCGGTCGACGAAGTTGAAGCCCGACAGCCCGGTTTCCAGCCCGCGCAGCGCCTTTTGCAGGCTTTCGTGGATCGTGCGGCCGATCGCCATCACCTCGCCCACCGACTTCATCGCGGTCGACAGCGTCGCCTCGGCGCCCTTGAACTTCTCGAAGGCGAAGCGCGGAATCTTGGTGACGACATAGTCGATGGTCGGTTCGAACGACGCGGGCGTAACGCCGGTGATGTCGTTCATGATCTCGTCGAGCGTGTAGCCGACCGCCAGCTTCGCCGCGACCTTGGCGATCGGGAAGCCCGTCGCCTTCGACGCCAGCGCCGACGAGCGCGACACGCGCGGGTTCATCTCGATCACGATCAGGCGCCCGTCCTTCGGGTTGACCGCGAACTGCACGTTCGACCCGCCCGTTTCGACCCCGATCTCGCGCAGCACCGCGATGCTCGCGTTGCGCATGATCTGATATTCCTTGTCGGTCAGCGTCAGCGCAGGGGCGACGGTAATGCTGTCGCCGGTGTGCACGCCCATCGGATCGACATTCTCGATCGAGCAGATGATGATGCAATTGTCCTTGCGGTCGCGCACCACCTCCATCTCGAACTCCTTCCAGCCGAGGAGCGATTCCTCGATCAGGACTTCGGTGGTGGGGGATGCGATCAGGCCGCCGCGAACGATACCCTCGAACTCCTCGCGGTTATAGGCGATGCCGCCGCCGGTACCGCCGAGCGTGAAGGACGGGCGGATGATCGCGGGCAGGCCGGTGCGTTCGAGCACCGCGAACGCCTCTTCCATCGTGTGCGCGATACCGCTGCGCGCGCTTTCGAGGCCGATCTTGTCCATCGCATCGCGGAACTTCAGCCGGTCCTCGGCCTTGTCGATCGCCTCGGCGTCGGCGCCGATCATCTCGACCCCGAACTTTTCGAGCGTCCCGTCCTGCGCGAGCGCGAGCGCGGTGTTGAGCGCGGTCTGCCCGCCCATCGTCGGCAGCACCGCCCACCCCCCAGGAAACTCGGCGGTCTCCTTTTCGATGATCTTGGCGACGATCTCGGGCGTGATCGGCTCGACATAGGTCGCGTCGGCCAGTTCGGGATCGGTCATGATCGTCGCCGGGTTGGAGTTGACGAGGACGATGCGATAGCCCTCCTCCTTCAGCGCCTTGATCGCCTGCGTCCCCGAATAGTCGAACTCGCACGCCTGACCGAT
>NZ_MEFH01000128.1:0-8125 GCF_001725095.1 Sphingopyxis sp. SCN 67-31
GGCACAAGAGGTTCTTCGGGCTTTTCAGCGGGATGAGATAGTGCAGAGAGTGCGGAATGCACGTTGTTGATTAGAAGTGACAGGTCCGAAATTGCGACACTATTGTTGCCCACATGCGCGGCAACAATATCTGCGGTGAGGGTGAGCAGATCACCCGTATCCTGGGGAATATCGTTCATTTGATTTTTCCTGATGGTTGGTTGCGACCGGCGCCGTAATCCTCACTGGAGAGCCGTCCTGCAAGCAGTTTTTTCATTATACCTGCGAGGTAGGCTGCAGGAAAGCGCCATGATTTGACATTCAATAACTTACAAAGGTGTAAGCTTATAGTGCCGTCAAATGAAGACACATCGACATTTCAAGCACTACCGCGAACCTGCCCGACAAACCGCCTCTATTTTCGGCGACCCATTCTTCCTGAACTATCTTCCGATCGCCGGTGTCATTTAGCCGATAGCGCCGAGACAATGTCGGCAGCTCGCGACACCGGAATGAACATACGGGTCTTGAACTGGATGATTTCTGTGAAACAGCCATGGGCTTTCAGCGATGGCAATGACCGCGGATCGAACCCGTTGAGCTCGAGGCGCGATTCTCCGTTAACGCGCCGGCGCTGAAGCGTCAGACCCGTGCTGCTCCCGATCGGGACGGTCTTTCCTTCCCATGCGGCGGCGACAATTTCGGCGGGCGCAAGTTCGATCGCGCCGGCGATACCGAGCTTGCCGAGCAGCGCGTTTACGTCGCCGCGCGGAACTATGCGGCCCAGCAGCGCGCGTCCGTCGGCTGTCACGAGGCGTCGAACCTCAGGATCATCACCAAGCAAGTTCCAGATCGGAAGAAGGCGGCCGACGGCGAGGAAGAAGCGCTCGCGATTGGGATTTTGGCGGAGCCCGTCGCACTCGGCCGTCCAGCAGTCTGCGAAGGTCCCGGCGTCGACCGGCTCCCACATGCTTTCCTCGAGATCCCCGGCGGTGATAAATTGACGGTTCCCGGGGCGGGTGAGCTGCCAGGTTGCAACGGCTTCGCCTGCGTCGGTCAATCGGGTTCGCGCCGGCGTTTGCAACGCAACCTTTCCCGAACGCGCATTGCGCAAGTGGAGTGCCCGCGCGCCGAAACGTTCCGCCAAGGCGGACACGTCCGCCAGCGAGCGCATTTCGCGCTGCCATTCGGCCTCAACGGTGAGGAGCCGTGTTGAGGTCGACGTGTCCGCCCCACCGCGGAGGGTTATCTCGTCGGCGATTGTCAGCTTGTCGGCGCGGATGGTTTCGACGCCGGCATCGAAGGTGCCAGCCTTCTTTGCGGCATCGATGCGGGTTTCGACAAGACCGAGATATTCGTCAAAGATTGCATTCTGGATCGCGATCGGCAGAGCAAGAATGCGGTTAAGCCACCGTTGGATGGGCGGGAGTTTTTCGACCAGCTCGCCTTCATATTCAAGGCGCAAGCCGGTGCGGTGACAGAAATCACCGAAGGTGACGCTGGTCAGTTTGCCGCGATGCAACAGTCGATACCAGGTCAGCAGCGCATCCTTGGCATAGTCGCTTTCGAGATTGTCCATCGGATCGAAGAGATTTTGCCCACCCGTCTGGCGCTGCCCCCGGGTAAGCGCGCCGAGCGCATCAAGCCGGCGCGCGATCGTCGATATGAATCGGCGTTCGCCGCGGCAATCGGTCGTCACCGGGCGAAAGATCGGAGGTTCAGCCTGATTGGTGCGATTAGTTCGGCCCAGCCCTTGAACCGCGCGATCGGCCCGCCAGCCCGGTTCGAGGAGGAAGTGAACGCGGCGCTGCTGGTTTTGGTGATCGAGGCTGGCATGATAGGATCGGCCCGTACCGCCTGCGTCCGAGAAAACGAGGATGCGCTTGGCGCCGTTCATGAAGGCGTCGGCATCAGCCATGCACGCCGAAGGCGAGCGGGACTGCAACTTCTGACTGCCATCGGGAAGGCGCACGAGACGTTTTGTCCGTCCGGTCACCTCGGCTACGGCGTCGGTACCAAATCGCTCGATGACGGCATCGAGGGCGGGCGCGATCGGCGGCATAGCGCCAAGCAGCTCGAGAGTGTCCTCGCGAATTCGCAGCGCCTCCTGACTATGCACCGGATTGCCGTCGGCGTCGGACAATGGGCGCGACCGTTCATTGCCGTCGTCATCGCTGACGATTTCCATCGCCCGCGTGGGAAAGGCGGCCTGAAGATAGTCCATCACGAGCTCGCGAGGCGAGAGGTCGAGCGCCAGCTCCGCGCGATCTGCGGGATCGAGATCGGCGAGGCGGCGCGAGAGCAGGGCTTCGCTTGTCGTGACGAGCTGGATGACGGCACTCTGGTCGGACTGCAGAGCGACATCGATCGCGGGGAGCAGGCTTGGCAGTTTCATTGCGAGAAGGAGCGCGGAGAAGAACCGCTGTTTCGCACTTTCGAAGCGTGATCGTGCGGCCGACAAGGCTTGGCCGTTGAGGGTAGCGCCAGTCAGCCGGTCGACGACGCTGGCGGCCGCAAGCGCCTCTTCCATATTCCGATGAATGATCGCCCAGGCGTCCGCATAGGTGTCGAAGTCTCTGATCTGCCCCGGCGTCAGCTCATGCTCGAGGATGTCATATTCGACACCGGCGTAGGAAAGCGCGCGCGCGGTATAGACACCCATGGCCTTCAGCTCGCGCGCGACAAGCTCCATCGCGGCAACGCCGCCGTCACGAATGCGCGCGGTAAACGCCTCGCGGTCGACAAACGCCGTGCCCTCGCCCCATAGGCCAAGCCGTGTCGCATAGGCCAGATTGTTAACGTCAGAGGCGCCCGTAGCGGAAGCGTATATGACGCGCGCGCGGGGCAAGCGGTTCTGAAGCTCGACCCCGGCAATGCCTTGCTGAGACCCCGATGTCGCTCCGAATCGCCCTTCCCCACCGGCGACGCCGCCCATGGCATGTGCTTCGTCGAACAGGAGCAATCCGTCGAACTCGTCGCCGAGCCATGTCAGGATCTGGTCAAGTCGGCGATCGCCACCAGCTTCGCTTCGCAAGGTGGCGTAGGAAGCGAACAAGATGGAATCGCCGATCTCGATCCCGGCGCCGGCACGGACACGGCCCAAGGGTTGAATGTCGAGCGGCGTCCCGCCGAGCGCCTGCCAGTCGCGGCGGGCGTCCTCAATCAGGGCGCTGCTATCGCTTAACCAGAGGTGGCGCCGGTTACCGCGAAGCCATTGATCCATGATGATCCCCGCGATCTGGCGTCCCTTCCCTGCCCCGGTTCCGTCACCAAGGAAGAAGCCCTGGCGATAACTTTGACCTTCGGCGTGGGGGATGAGGGCAAGGCCCTTATCCGGCAGGCGATAGCGGCCCGGGAGGTCGATGTCGGTCGCGGCGAGTGCGTGGACGATCGTCTCGAGCTGGGCCGCGCTCAAGACCTTGTCGTCGAGCACCCGTTTGGGAAGCTGCGGCCTATAGTTCGGCGCCGGTAGCGCGACGGCCGCCATCGCGGCAGACTCGACCAGCGGGCTCGGGTGCTCGGAAGGGTTGTCGAATTCTAGGCGCTGACTGCGCCATGGAACATATAGGGCGGCATCATCATGGGCCGCGGCGACGGGATCGTGAACCCGATAATCGACAGTAGCTATCTCGAAGCTCGGAAGCGGTCGCGCGGCCCGCGGGAAAGACTTGGCGGGGACTGCTCGGAACGCACCAAATAGCGACGCAGGCTTCGCCGCCCCCGGCGGCGGCGGCAGGGGAGCCGGTTGAATAACCGCGCGGGGCGGGACTTCGCGAATGGCTTCGAGAAGGCTGCGAACCGATGCCCGGTTGATTGTCGAGGGCGGGCGCCGGCCCCCGGATCCTTTGTCGGCAACGATAATGCGTACCGCGACCGATGTCCCCTTCCCTGTAAAGCCCTTGTCGAGCCGGAGCATCAACCGGACATGGGAACCGGAAACCGCGCGATCGAACAGCGAGCCGTGCTTTCCGCCCGGGTGGAAGTTGTCCGGCATGATGGCGACGACACGGCCGCCGGTCTGAAGGGCAGCGAGCGCAGCGGCGAAATGGCGGTGAGCGGCGAACGGGTCCACGGCGCCGGCTGCGTTGCGAGCGAACGGCGGATTCATTATCACGACAGTCGGTGCGACCGATACGTGCTGATTGATCTGAGCCGCGTTGAATGACGTGACGCTGATTCCGGGAAACAGGTGTCGGAGCAGCCCTGCCCTGACCGGATCAATCTCATTGATACAGACAGCTTTGGCGCGATCCGCCCATGTGGCGAGCATTCCCACGCCTGCGCTGGGTTCAAGGACGATATCGTCGTCGCCGATCGCGGCGAGGTGGGACACCAGCCATGCGAGCGCCAATGGGGTGGAAAAATGCTGGGTCGAGATTTGCTCCTCGCTCCGGACCGTTTGCGTCGGGAGCCGCCTCTCGAATTCCTCGAGCTTCTCGACGATCCCTGTTGGCGTCTCAGGAAGCATCATCGAGCGCAGCGCGAGTATCGTTCCGACCTCGATCGCGACGAAGCTGTCGCGTTGCGTCCAGGTTCCGTCGGCCGAGCTACTCCCATACGCTGCGGTCATTGCCTCGGTGGCGAGGCTTCTCGGGAGTGGCGCATCATTCTGAAGCGACTTTGCGATCTGGCACGCCGCAGCATATTGGCGCGCTGCCGCAGCAGGCGCCTGGTCGGTTTCGATGATCATGGAAGGGTCTCCTCTTTCGGGCCAATATTGGCCCCGAAAGCCCCTCCCCTTCTCTCACTCCTTTACGCCGGGCGTTGCTGTCTCAGTGGAGCATTCAGTCATCTATTGGCGTGCCGAAGTAGGCCAGGAGACGCCACGCGAGGTCGGGGTTCAACTCGACGAATTGTCGACGCCCGTCGGTGGTGTCGGCTATTTTGCGAATGAGCCCGTCATCGCACATTCGCTGGACAAGGCGGAGAGCCGTACTCAGCGGCAATGCGGAAGATACGCATAGATCGCCGGTGGCGATCTTTCTCTCTTCGCAATGCTGGATGAAGAGGTCGATCAGCATGTCCCACGCCGGCTCGCCTAAGTATTTCCTAGATCCAACAATATGTCTGCGGAGCAAGCGCCTCCGTGCAGTACGCCTTGCATTCGACAGCGCGAGGTCACGATCAGGAAATCCGGTCGACCGGCCAGAATCCCGGAGAAGGTGGTTTTTGACCATTTCCATGAGGCCGCGGCCATGTGGCCGCTGTCCGATCAGAGCGTGGCCCGATCGGCTGACGACGATGTGTTCGGTGAGCTCGATTCCCAAGTTGCTGGCGAGAGCCGCGAGTCTTTCCGTAGACGAGATATCCGCTTCGCTTGGGGTCGGATCACCACTGGGATGATTGTGCACAAGCACAATCGATGCCGCATCGAGCTCCAATGCTCGTTTGAATATGATGCGTGGATAGAGGATGAGCTGGGCCAGGCTGCCCTGCTGCAGCTGCTCGTCCGTTATGAGACGGCAGGCTCCGTCGAGGAACAGAACCCGAAGTACTTCTTCGGGAAGGCTCCCCATCGAGGTCTTGAGATAGGCAATGAGTTTCGGATCAGTCGGCGTGATAGTCCGGCCCATAAGGCTGGAGCGTAGTGCTTCGACACTGGCGGCGCGTGCCGCGAATATGAGGGCCGCAACGCTGTCTCGGCCTCCCAGGGTTCGCCGGAGAGCCTCGGGCTTCTGTGTCAGGACGCGGTCGAGGCTGCGGAATTCGCAGAGCAGCCGGTCAGCTATCTGAAGACTCTCGGAAGGTGCGACTGCAGCGATGAGGGCTGCCAGGACTGATCGCTGCCGCTCCTCCGCAACCGGGTCTGATGCCTCCAGGTTGCGGCGGCGAGGAGCGGCGGCAGAAGCCAGGAGGCAGCAACCTGCATCGTCAAATAGGCAATCGGATGCATCCCCACGTCCGCCAGCCGGCTGAAGTGCGCCAGAAGTGGCAAAGTCTGCAGGACAGCTGCCACCATCGGCCAGAAGCGATGTGCTGTCATCGCCAACATGAAGGTCAAAAGTGCCGCAATCAGGTCGAGAGCCAGATGGGCGGTATCGACGCTCGCGAACTGCGCAGGGATCAGAAGATGAACCAGCTGGTCGACGACGAGCATGCCCAGGAGGATTGTCGCCATCACACGTTCGGGGCCCCCTCCCTTCCATAGCGCGTAGGCCGAAGCCATCAGCAGCAAGATCAAGAATATGACTATCCGCAACATTCTTCCTCGAAATCATGCTGATGGCTCCCAGTCAAGTTTCAGGCGACAAGGGCAAGCTGCGCGCCGGTTGCTTTGGCCTGATTTGGGCATTCGTGCACATCAAGACCCGCGGTCTCCTGCGCGATGTCCGCGAGCTCGCCATGGACACGCAAGACGTCACCGCTTACCTCGACCAGCGAAAGCTGAGCCTTTGCGAGACGCATGATCGATGCCTGGCCGGCCTTGGGCGCCACGCCAACGCGCTGCCGGGCAGTGACGACGCTCGTCATAAGGGTCGAGACGGCGATGAGGGCGCTGTCGAGGCTTGCTTCGGCAAGGGGAACGTCCTGCTGAAGTCGCAGGGTCATTGCTTTGAGATTCTCAGGCATAACTTCTCCTTCCCCGGAAGCGAAGGACTTCCGGGCATTTGTTGGCGTTGCTTTTCAAAAGTTCAGCCGGAGACGAGCCGGGTCAGAGTCTCGGAAATTCCCAGACTTGCATGAACGACAAGCAGCAAAGCGACCAGCATCGTCATCATGAGCGCGAGGCGCGCCAAACCTTTATGATCTCGTCTCCAGATGAGCCCGAGCGGATCGGAAAGTCCTTCCACCGGTCCATCCGTGCTCCGAGCGGCGACTGCCATGTCGGTCAGATGGATTACGGTCGAGGGGTCTCCCTCCGCGAAGTCAGATGGCACTATTTCCGTCCTGTCGGGAATGTGTATCGGATCATATGTGATCCGATCATACTTTTTCTTGAGGCGTGCGTACTCGACTGCAGCCTGATCGCGCGTATCGACACCAAGGATGGATCGAGCCTTTGTAAGGCGCTGGTCGACCGTCGGCTTCGCCAGGCCGATCATGCGCGCGATCTCCTTGGAAGTTTTTCGTTCGAGCAGCGGGTCGAGGCAGGCGCGGTGTTTGTTCGTCAACCGCGACCAACGCTCGAAGTCGGCCTCATCGCTCACGAGAGCACCCGGCAACCTGGCGAGCCGGAAATTCCATGGTGGCCCTTCCGACCCCACGGCATAGCGTCGCCGCCCCATCGGAATGGGACGAACCATTAGCGCGCAACATCGCTCGCTCCCCTCGATCGACATTCGATCGTTATGGTCCGAAACATCGCGCGAGGCGGTTGATCCGGACATCTCTACATCTCTGTTAATAGGGCAAGAAGCCAATATTCGCAAACCGGCGACCCGGGCTTAATGGTGCCAATCTGGAAGTTTAAGACATGATAGGCCAAACATGGACTGTTTTAACTTGCCTACAGGCTGTGGCTAAGCGACACTGTTGGCATCCTTGAACATCGTATAGGGGTTTCGTCATGAGCGTTCACAAGGCTCGTATCGTGTCGGGCGGCAGGCTTCAAATTCCGGCGGACGTGCGTAAGGCGCTCGGGATCGCCGATGGGGACGATGTGCGCCTCGAGGTTGTCGACGGAGAGTTGCGCGTCCGATCATTCCAGACAGCGCTTGGCCGTGTGCGAGCTCTTGTCCGCCACCATGTCCCTGCCAGCGCTTCGCTGGCCGACGAATTGATCGCGGATCGCCGGTCGGAGGCCGCGCGTGACTGATTATGTGCTTGATGCCTCCGCCGTCCTCGCCGTGATTCAGGAAGAGCCTGGAGCGGAGCGGATCGAAGCGCATCTGGACACCGGCTGCATTAGCGCAGTGAATCTGGCCGAGATTGTGGGCAAGCTGCAAGATCGGGGGCTTGGCGACAACGAAATCGATGAGCTGATTGCATTGCTCGACCTCGACACACGCATTTTGGACAAGGAGGGCGCGGTTTTCATGGGCAAGCTGCGGCAATCGACGAAGGTCGCCGGCCTTTCGCTTGGCGACCGGGCTTGCCTTGCGCTCGCACACTCCCTCGGGGCGACGGCTATCACCATGGACCGGGCGTGGAAGGATCTCGAAATCGGCGTCGCCATCGAAGTTGCCCGGTGATGAGACTGCAGCAC
>NZ_MEFH01000129.1:0-8055 GCF_001725095.1 Sphingopyxis sp. SCN 67-31
GGGACGAGAGCGTCACGGTCGATGAGAGCCGCCACGTCCGGCTGACCGTCCGTAAGGACGGCGCGCCGATGAAGGGCCTGCGCATCGTCGCGACGCTCCGCCACCCGCTCGGCCAGACGCCCGCCCGCGCGATACGCTTCGCGCCCGCCGCCGACGGCTCGCTTCGCTCGCTCGATGCGCTGCCCGCCGGGCGCTGGCAGCTCGACCTGTCGGTGCATCGCGGCGTCGACGAGGCGCGCTACCGGGTCGATCTGCAATGACCGAGGCCGCTGCTCTGCTCGTCGAGCGCGATTTCGCGGTGCCCGACATCCGCTGCGCGGGCTGCATCGCCAAGCTGGAGCAGGGGCTGGTGCGCGACCGGCGGATCGCGGCGGCGCGGGTCAATTTCACCGAAAAGCGTGTGCATATCTCCTGCACCCCCGACGCCGAAACGCCCGAACTGATCGGCGCCTTCTCGCTGCTGGGGTTCGAGGCGCATCCGATCGGCGACAGCCCGGCGGAGGTCGACGGCGGTGCGTCCGACAGCCGGGCGCTGCTGCGCGCGGTCGCGGTCGCGGGCTTCGCGATGATGAACATCATGCTGCTGTCGGTGTCGGTGTGGTCGGGCGCGAGCGGCGCGACGCGCGACCTCTTCCACTGGCTGTCAGCGGCGATCGCGCTCCCGACCGTCGCCTATGCCGGGCGCAGCTTCTTCCGCTCGGCGTGGCGCGCGGTGCGCCACGGCCGGACCAATATGGACGTGCCGATCAGTATCGGGGTGCTGATCGCGACCGCGCTCAGCCTTTACGAAACCGCGACGCACGGTCCCCACGCCTATTTCGACGGCGTCGTGATGCTGCTCTTCTTCCTGCTCTGCGGCCGCTGGCTCGACAGCGTGATGCGCGACCGCGCGCGCGGCGGGGTGACCGCGCTGCTGCGCAACATGGGCACCGGGGCGATGGTCGTCGGCGCCGACGAGACGAGCCGCTGGGTCGACGCCACCGCGCTTGAACCGGGCATGGTCATGCTGGTCGCTGCGGGCGAGCGGCTCGCGGCGGACGGTGTCGTCGCGGGCGGCGCCAGCCGGATCGACCTGTCGCTGCTGACTGGCGAGAGCGCGCCGCGGGAGGCGCGTCTCGGCGATCCGGTCCACGCCGGGACGCTGAATATCGAGGCGCCGATCCGCGTCCGGGTAACCGCGGCGGGCGCCGACACCGCGATCGCCGACATCGCGCGGCTGATGGGCGAGGCGGCGCAGGGCAAGTCGCGCTACGTTCGCATCGCCGACCGCGCGGCGCGCTATTATGCGCCCGCGGTCCACACGCTGGCGCTGCTTGCCTTCGCCGGCTGGATGATCGCGGGCGCGGGCTGGCACCACAGCCTGTTGATCGCGGTCGCGGTGCTGATTATCACCTGCCCCTGCGCGCTCGGCCTCGCGGTGCCCGCGGCGCAGATCGTCGCGTCGGGCGCGCTGATGCGGGTCGGGGTGCTGGTGAAGGACGGGTCGGCGCTCGAACGGCTGGCCGAGGTCGACCGCGCGATGATCGACAAGACGGGAACGCTGACGCTCGGCCGCCCGGTCACGACCAATCTGGACGAGGCCGACGCGACGGTCCGCGCGCTGCTGCTCGCGCTCGCGCGCGCCAGTCGCCATCCGCTCAGCGAGGCGCTGACCCGCGACCTGACCGCGGCGGGGGTGACGCCGCTCGCGGTGGAAGCGATCCGCGAAACCCCCGGCTTCGGCGTCGAGGCCGAATGGGAAGGCCGCCGGGTGACGCTGGGCCGCCCAGCCCAGCCCACAGCCGACAGCGCGCTCGCGACCCAGCTCGCGATCGATGGCGCGCCGGCGCTCACTGTCCACTTCGCCGATGCGCTACGTCCCGATGCCGCCGAAACGATCTCCGCGCTGGAACAGGCGGGCGTCGCGCCGAGCATCCTGTCGGGCGACCGCGCCGCGGCCGTCGCGCCGGTGGCGCGCGCGCTGGGCCTGACCGCCCAGACCGGCATGAGCCCGCAGGACAAGCTTGCCGCCATCGCGCGTCAGACGGCGGCGGGGCACAGGGTGCTGATGATCGGCGACGGTCTCAACGACGGCCCCGCGCTCGCCGCCGGCCATGCCTCGATCGCGCCGGGTTCGGCGAGCGACGCGGGCAAGAATGCCGCCGACTGCATCTTCCTCGGCGACCGGCTGATGCCGGTGGTGCAGGCGATCCGCGTCGCGCGGCGGACGCAGGCGATCGTGCGGCAGAATTTCATGCTCGCGATCGGCTATAATGTCATCGCGGTGCCGCTCGCCTTCCTTGGCTATGTGACGCCGCTGGTCGCCGCCATCGCCATGTCGGGATCGTCGCTGATCGTCGTCGGCAACGCGCTGCGGCTGAAGGGCGCGGCGCGGTGAACGGGCTGCTGGTTCTGATCCCGGTCGCACTCGGGCTCGGCCTCATCGGGCTCGCCGCCTTCTTCTGGTCGCTGCGGGGCGGGCAGTTCGACGATCTCGACGGTGCGGCGGTGCGCATCTTCGTCGAGGAAGAGGAGGAGGACGCGTCATGACCGCGCGCCATGTCGTCCTGATGCTGGGCGCCGCCGCGTTGATGCAGCCGCCCCTCGCGGCCGAGGCGCGCGTGCTGACGGTTCGGGCGTGCGGCGGCGCGGCGCATCGGATGCTGCTGCCGGGCTACCCGGCCGACCCCGCGGAGCGGCGCGACTGCGCCAAGGCGTGTCACGCGGTCACCGAGCGTCGCGGCAAATCGGTAGGGTCGAAGCGTTGTTGCTGAAAATCCGCCGCCGTTGATCCCGGTCAATGTCGCGGCACCCGATCGGGCATAGGGTGCGGGCATGTGGTCCTATCACCCCGATCTGCTCGCAAGGCCGGTGCCGCGCTACACCAGCTATCCCACCGCGATGGAATTCGCCGAAGATGTCGGTGCCGACGATTATGCGCAGGCGCTCGACGCGGTCGAGCCCGCGACGCCCATCTCGCTCTACGTCCACATCCCCTTTTGCGAAAGCATCTGCTGGTATTGCGGCTGCAACACCGGCGCGGCCGGGCGCAAGCAGCGGCTCGACGATTATCTGACCGCGCTCAGGGCGGAGGTCGCGATCGTTGCGAAGCGGCTGGGCGGACGCGGGCGCATTCGCCGCATCGCGTTCGGCGGCGGTAGCCCGAATGCGATCGCGCCAGTCGAACTGGTGCGCCTGCTCGACCTGCTGCTCATTGTCTTCGACGCGCACCGGCCCGACGTCTCGATCGAGCTCGACCCGCGCGGCTTCTCGTCCGAATGGGCGCTGGTGCTCGCGGCGGCCCATGTCACGCGCGTCAGCCTAGGTGTCCAGACCTTCGCGCCGCACGTCCAGCAGGCGATCGGGCGCATCCAGCCGCTCTCGCACATCGAGCGCGTCGTCGCCGCGCTGCGTCTGCGCGGCATCGATGCGATCAACTTCGACCTGATGTTCGGGCTGCCGGGGCAAGAACTCGCGGATCTCGACGCGACGCTCGACGAGACCATCCGCCTCATGCCGAGCCGAATCGCGCTGTTCGGCTATGCCCATCTTCCCGACATGATTCCGCGTCAGCGGAGGATCGACGCCGCGAACCTGCCCGACGCGCGGCTGCGCTTCGATCAAGCCCGGCTCGGCTATCGGCGCCTGAAAGCGGCCGGCTATATTCCCGTCGGCTTCGATCATTTCGCGCGCGCCGATGATCCACTTGCGGCTGCGGCGCGCGAAGGCCGGGTGAACCGCAATTTCCAAGGTTTTACCGAGGATGACGCTCCCATCCTCATCGGCTTCGGCGCCAGCGCGATCAGCAAATTTCCCAACCTGATCGTCCAGAACGAGAAAAAATCGGGCCCATATCGCGATCTCGTCGGCGAAGGGCGGCTTGCGGCGGTGCGAGGCGTCCACGTCGATGCGCGGGAACAGCGTCGCGCCGTGCATATCCGCGACCTGCTGTGCAACGGACGGGCGCATCTGGACGCCGCCGAAATCCCTTCGGCTCAAGACGCTTTGTCGGATTTCGAGCAGAAGGGCGTGATCGAGTGGGACGGCGAGGCGCTGGTGATCCGCGATTGTGGTCTGCTCTATGCTCGCCACGTCGCTGCCTGTTTCGACGGGACCCGAGGAAATATCGCCGCGGTTTGAGTTGCCGTCTGCCGACCAGCGGATGGCGATGAGCGGCAGCACCACGCCGATGACGACGAGGAACAGCCCTGCCGCTATTGCTCTGTCGGCCCATTCAACTCGGCGTATTCGGGGGCGAGGTGATTTCGATCGTGCACCGCACAGGGCGTTTCAGATTGAGGGCTCGCTTTTCGCACGCAGCAAGCTTGTCCTTATTGTCGCGTCGCATTTGGGCGGCGGCGGAGATCGCACGCCACGCTTTGGGGCTCCCAACCCGCATCAAACGCACGCCACCTTCCCATATCGATGGCTGGCGTAGCACTCGCGCCGCAATCTTTTCCGGCATATGCCAGCTCTCGGGAAGCGCACGGGCAAGCGGACCCGGGAGACTGGCCCATAGCAGACATCCGGCCAGCACTCCGCCGCTCGCTGCCCAGATCAGATAGTCGCGCTGATCTGCGGCGTGCCGTGCCGACGCCACGATGCCCCTCAGTTCGCGGATGGCATTATCATAGCGCCTTCCCGCTGCGCTGATCAGTTTCTGATCCGTCTGTCGTGCCTGCCACGCAACCCGATCGAGCCGCTGTGCCATGGTCTCGGGCGTCAGTTCCATCGCTGGCTTGGAGACGAGCGTATCAAGCGTTTCGGTGACGGCTTCCAAGTGTTGGGCAATTTCTCCAAGCGTCGAGCTGTAATCGGGTATGTCGATCGCGGCTTTTTCTGCCGCCAGTTGCTGCACCGCGCGGCGCATCATCGCGATCTCGCCTTCGAGACGCGCGAACGCTTCGGCTGCCGGGTCGATCTCCTCCTCGTCCATCATATCTTCTCCTACATGCCAATGCCGATGCCGCGCGAACGACCGCACCCGATGTCCGCCATGTCGGCAAGCTGCTGCCCGACCGAACGCGTCGCGTGCATTTCGATGCCGAGCGCCGACTTGCGGGCGCTCAGAATTGATTCGACCTGCGCATCGCGTTCGAGGCTCTTCGCCATCGCGCCCATTTGGCTGGAGAGTCTTGCTGAACTGCTGCGCTCGCCGCGTGCGATCATATAGTCACGCTGCTGCTGGAGCTTCTGCCAGTCACTGACGAACCGCTCGGCGCGTTTGGTGGGTTCGGTGCGGATTTCGGATTCGAACCGCATCGCGTGGATCGCAGCTTGGCTGCGGCCCTGCGCCGCCTGCGACACGAGTTCGGGCTGGCGCTCGAACGCTGACTCCAGATCGGCGCGCGCATGGGCGCGCACGGTATCGAGCTCGCTCCCCGCCTTGTCGAGCGCGCTCTGCTGATGGGCGAGTGTGGGCAGCCCCTTCGCCGTCATGCGGTCGATGTCGGCCTGCGCGCGGGCATAACGCTCGACCGCGCGCGACATGTCGTTGGTGCGCGGCGCCTGCGGCACCTCAATGCTCGCACGCTTCACGGCAGGCTTGAACCCCGCGAAGATGTTGCGCGCCTTCGCGGGCGCTTGCTTCACTATCTCGGCAATCCGTTCGCGCACGGCGATCCCGCGCCGCTCTGCGAACACACGCGCCGGATCGGCCTTGGCATAATCGCTCGCCATATCCTTCGCGCGCTCGCGCGACAGCGCGCGAACAAGTTTGCCCTGATCTTTGAAGTCGTCGTGGCCATAGTGGAGCGCGAGCTCTTCGCGGTGGCGCGACATGGCGACATAGGCGCCGTGACTATCCATGCCGGGTGTTGCCAGCACATGCGCACGGTCGACCGTCATCCCCTGCGCCTTGTGGATCGTCGCAGCATAGCCATGGTCGAGGTCGCGATAGTCTTTGACGTCGAACGCGACCGAGCGCCCGTCGTCGGTGCGCACCGCCATGCCGTTTTCGCTGACGCGCTCGATGGTGCCGAGCGTACCGTTCTTCACCACCAGACTGCGTTCGTTCCGCAGGAACATGATGCGGTCGCCCGCGGCAAAATCTAGGTCGCCGCGCTCCACCTTGATCGACACGTCGGCGCCAAGATCGCCCGACGCGCGCATTGCATCGCGCGCCGCTTCGTTGAGTTCGCGCACCTCGGCATTGGTATGGGTCAATATGATGCGGCTGGCGTGGGGGTTGGCCTGCCGGTCGCGATCCCAGCTTTGGATAAGCTCGCTGCGCGCGATCTCGCGCGTGGCGGCGTCGTGCACCATATTGTGCTCGGCATAGGTGGCGATCGCTTTGCCGGTGAGTCCGGTAGCAAGCTCGCGCGTTGCCTGCTGCTGCCAGCCTTCATACTGACGCCGCACGTCGCTGATTTCGGCGCCGCCGTGTCGCTCGTGGAGCGAACGGAACGCCGCGCCCGCCTCGATCGCCTGCAACTGCTGCGTATCGCCGACGAGCACGACCTTGGCGCCTGCATCGGCGGCGTGGCTCAGCACCCGTTCCATCTGCCGCGTGCCGACCATGCCCGCTTCGTCGATCACGAGCACATCGCGCGAGGTGAGCATGTCGCGTCCCCGCGACCAGCCATATTCGAGACTGGCAATGGTGCGCGAGGCGATGCCCAATCCATGCTCCAGCCCTTCGGCGGCGATCCCCGACAAGGCGGCACCGCGGACATTAAGGCCAGCGCTTTCCCAGGCTTCGCGCGCGACGCCGAGCATCGCGCTCTTGCCCGTTCCGGCATAGCCGACAACGATGCTCAGGCCGCGCTTGTCGGTCACATGCTCGAATGCCTCACGCTGCTCGCCGCTCAGCGTCAGGCCGCGCCTCTCCACCTCCGCCAAAGCACTTTCTCGGTCGGTCTCGTGGACGCGATACCGTTCGCGCGCTGTCATTGTTTCGGCAGCGCGGTGCAACCGCTGTTCGGCGTCGATCATGCCGCGCGACGTGAACCGATCGTCGCCGCGCCCATCCTGGCCAAGTTCGATCAGCTCGGGCGATGATTTCACCGACGCTATCACGGCGTCGAACTGCTCGCGCCCGTCGCTGTGACGATGTGCGAACATAGCTAGGTCGCGATGGGTGAAAGTCGCCTGTCCGTGCGTGATCGCGTCGAGCGCGATCGACGGATTGGCGATGATCCGCTCGCCATTTCGCGCCGCGATCTCGCGATGCTCGGCAATGCGCTCGGCTTCCAGGCCGCGGCCGTCCATACGCGATGCCGCGCCGCCGATCTTGCCTTGCGGTTCGAGCGCGATACCCTGCGTCTCCAAACTGCGATAATCGATGCGCGCGTCGATATCGAATTCGGTGAGCCGGGTGTTCACATGATCGGCCCAGCGCTCGCGCCAGCGTTCGACCTCGACAGTCGCATTCCACTCGCGGACCTTTGCGCCGAACTTCGCATCGCCATCCTCGCCGACAACGATCTCGCGCATTGTGAGCATGACATGCGCGTGGGGCTTGGAGAGGCCGTCGGCGCCGATGTCCCAATGCACATTGAGGTCGGCGACCATTCCCCGCTCGACGAACTCGGACTGCACGAAGTCGCGCGCCAGCTCGATGCCTTGCGCCTCGCTCATCTCGCGCGGGATCGCGAACTCGACCTCGCGTGCAAGCTGCGCGTCCTTGCGCTTCTCGAACGCCTCGACGTCATTCCACAGCCGTTCGCGGTCATGCCAATCGTCGGGTGCGTTCTCGGGAAGCAGCACTTCGCTGTGCACGACGCCCGACTTGTTGGTGAAGTCATGCGCCCGGTCGAGCCGTTCATCGTGCAGCCGATCGGCCGACCGATAGGCAGCGGCTGCAACAGCGCTGCGGCCCGCCGCGCGGCTGATGACTTTGACCGAGAGATGGAAGATCGCCATGACGGCAATCCATCTACACGTCAAAAGCCACGTCGGCACGACGTATAAGCGCGCCCTCACACGGAAAAATCCGCGGAGGGACCAGGTGGTGCCAGCCCGTCCCGACGACCTTGCTGCGCGCGGGCAAGCGCATCTTTATGATGGGTGCATCACCCCATCGTGGAGATACGACATGCGCAAACCACGCGATATCGAGTCGGAACTGAAAGCGCT
>NZ_MEFH01000130.1:0-8031 GCF_001725095.1 Sphingopyxis sp. SCN 67-31
GGCGAGTCGGCATCCCCCAGGAATCCGTACCGGAAGCCGGAAATGATGTAGAAGAACGGATTGGCATGGCTGATCGCCCTTATGCCGGGAGCATGGATCTATTTCACCCAGACGCTGACAATCTATACGATCCTACGCAGAGTGTCAGGCAGAACTCCGCGCTTAGCGATGTTTGCGGCCGCGGCCACGCTACCGCTTGCGGTCGGTTTTGGTATCCCATTGTGGGCCAATGCGGTCACTGAACAACGCGTTCAGGCCCTGATCGCACAAGACCACGGCGCGCCTCCTACATTGCCGGCAAATCTTTCCGTCACCCATGCAATCGACAGAGGCTTAGGCTCTTCCGGTAAGTGTTGGGACATCTGCCAGCGGCTCCTATTTTCGCGCACGGCAAAAAGCTTTATCGAAGTACCTCTTGATATGCTGTCGAAGCAAGCCTCGCTCCCAACCTCCGCACGTCGCTTTTCGCTCGGACCGATTGGGGGATGCAACAACGCGCGGTTACAAACGACGTATGCCACGCCCGCAGAAATTGGGCGCGAAGTCCCACCCCCGCCGCCGCCGCTCTCGGACAAACTGGAGGACTTTGCGCGGGAGGGATTGTGTTTGCATGACGATGAGGTGCGGGATGCGCGCTCCGATGTCCTCATCGTCGAACGGTGGAACTACGATCCGGCTCTTCGAGGCTTCCGCTTCGACGGTGAGGGTTGGCGCCTTTCACTGCATCCCATCGCCCCATTCAAAAGGCGCGAAGTGTTCCGACGTACGCCTTCCGGCTTGGTACGGCTTATGCGCCGCACTGAGGTTCGATATGCGCGCTTAGCGGAGCCGTTATGGCTATCGCCAGGATTCAGTTTCAACACCGCGTCGCCTACGCATTGGGCTTGGCGCGATCAGCGTGTCGTCGGCAGTCCGGTCGAAAGCTTTCAACCGACCGAATGGAACGGGCTGATTGCCAACGATCTGGCGGTGCGTGGCCTCCGGTGAAACATAGCCAGCATTTAGAAAGGCAGCGAAATAGAGAGTTGTTTGCTTAGATGTGTCATTTCGCCTTCAGCCGGAACCACTCCCTATCGCGCCCATGCTGCCGGCTGTGCCTGCTTTCGTCCCGAGGGCGGCAAAACCCGCCGGTCAGCAATCCGCCCCAAAGTCGCCGTTGCCGCCGATCTGGATCGAATGACCGGAATCGACCGGTTGCTGACGTAGGAAATCCTTAGGCCTTGGTCGTCATACAGGTGGCCAATTGGCAAGAGGTCTCGATGTAATGGAACTGTTACTCGACTGGATCGAACTGGTCGTGGCGTTAGCGCTAGTGCTGGCAGTCGGGGCTGTCTGGCTTGCTAGACCCCTATTTGAACATATTGCGGGCCAAAAAATGCAGCAAAGCAACTTTGTCGTGTTTGAGGCATACGAAGTCCATTGGAAGTGCCTGAAAAGCGACATGGAAAGAGCGGGTTGGCGGTCCACCGATATTGAACCTGCACACGGTGAAGCGAATCTGTATCGCTTTCAGAAATGCAGTCCTCTCGCAGAGAAGCTTGGCGATCTCATAAGCAAGGGAATGCCAGAAACAGCAAACCGGAAAGAAGGTGCCGACCTGCTAATCAAGGTCGCCGAACACGGAATTGCATGAGATCGAACTGAAGGTAATGTCTGTGGCGGCTCTTCACCCCAAAGCCGCCGCGCCTTAATCGCCGTCGAAGGCGATCAGCGTTTCGCACGCAAGGCCCGCGGCCTTGAGCCGCTGCGAGCCGCCGAGGTCGGGAAGGTCGATGACGAACAGCGCCGCGGCGACGTCGGCGCCGACGCTGCGCATCAATTCGGCGGTCGCGAGAATGGTCCCGCCGGTGGCGAGCAGATCATCGACCAGCACGACGCGGTGGCCCTCGGTGACGGCGCCTTCGTGCAGCTCGAGCCGGTCGGTTCCATATTCCAGTTCATAGTCGACGCCGATGGTCACGCCGGGCAGCTTGCCGGCTTTGCGCACCGGCACCAGCCCGATACCGAGCGCGGTTGCCATCGCCGCGCCGAACAGAAAACCGCGCGCCTCTACCGCCACGATCAGGTCGGGGCGATAGCGGGCGGCGCGGTCTGCCAGGCGGCGGACGCTTTCGGAAAAGCCCGCCGCGTCGCCGATCAATGTCGTGATGTCGCGAAACTGGATCCCGGGTTTCGGGAAATCGGGGATCGTGCGCACGAGCCCCGAAAGGTCGAGGTCGGGACGCGGCGGAAGGGCGATCATCGTCGACCGCCCTTCGCTATGCCCGCGTCCCCAATCCTCAATGTTCCTTGCCGGCCCAGATGTTCCGGTACGACAGATAGGCAAGGATGGTGAAGATCAGGAGGTAGAGGAACACGGCCCAGCCGGTCCACACGCGCTTCACCAGCTTGGGTTCGGCCGTCCACACGAGGAAGGCGGTCACGTCCTTCGCCATGCTCTTGAGGTCGTTCGGCGAACCGTCGGCGAAGGTCACCTGACCATCGGCGAGCGGCGGTGCCATCGCGAGGTTGAGGTTCGCGAAATAGGGGTTGTAGTGCAGGCCGGTCGCCGGCTGCAGTTCCTTCGGCAGGTTCGCCGGCGGGTTCTGGAAGCCGGTGATCAGCGAATAGACGTAATTCTTGCCGTCTTCGCGCGCCTTGGTGATCAGCGAAAGATCGGGCGGCAGCGCATTGTTGTTCGCCGCGCGCGCCGCGGTTTCGTTCGCATAGGGCGCCGGGAAGTGATCCGACGGCAGGCCGGTGCGGGTCGCCGGTTCGCCCGTGTCGGGGTTGATCGACGGGATATTGTCATAGCTTTTGGCAAAGCTCTTCACCTGACCCTCGGTATAGCCGAGTTCGGCGATGTCGCGGAACGCGACGAGGTTCAGGCTGTGACAGGCCGAGCACACTTCCTTGTACACCTGCATCCCGCGCTGCAGCTGGGCCTTGTCCCAATGCGGGAACATGCCGTCGCTGGCGAGCGCGAGGTGGCGCGGGTGCTTGTGGAATTCATGCACCGCGTTGGGCTCGTTCGAGAGCGGCGTGGTGAAGATCGCGCACAGCAGCGCCAGGATGAAACCCAGGCCGACGAGAAATCCGAGCGGACGAACCATGGCTGTATCAGCTCCTATAAAAGTCCGGCGCTCAGGCCGTTGCCGGGGCCGACGACGCGTCGGCATTCTTGGCGAGGACCGCCTCGGTGATCGAATTCGGCATCGGAAGCGGCCGTTCGATCCGCGAGATGATCGGCAGGATGATCAGGAAGTGCGCGAAATAATAGGCCGCGCACAGCTGGCTGAGGATCACATAGGGCTGCTCCGCCGGGCTCTTGCCGCAATAGCCCAGGATGAACACGTCGACGACGAGGATCCAGAAGAAGATGCGGTTGAGCGGACGATAGTTCGACGACTTCACCGGCGAGCTGTCGAGCCACGGCAGGAAGAAGAGCAGCGCGATCGCCGCGAACATCGCGATGACGCCCCACAGCTTCGCATCGATCCACAGGAAGTTGAAGGTGAAGGCGCGCAGGATCGCGTAGAACGGCCAGAAATACCATTCGGGAACGATGTGCGCCGGCGTCGAAAGCGGGTTCGCCGGGATATAATTGTCCGGGTGACCGAGCAGGTTCGGGCTGAAGAAGGTCAGCGCGACGAAGATCATCAGGAACACGCCGAGGCCGAAACCGTCCTTCGCGGTGTAATAGGGGTGGAACGGGACGGTGTCCTGTTCGTCCTTCACCTCGATACCGGTCGGGTTCGACGACCCCGGGATATGCAGCGCCCAGATGTGCAGGATGATGACACCCGCGATCACGAAGGGCAGCAGATAGTGGAGCGAGAAGAAGCGGTTGAGCGCGGCGTTGTCCGGCGCAAAACCGCCGAGCAGCCAGACGCGGATCGGATCGCCCACGGCGGGTATCGCCGAGAAGAAGCCGGTGATCACCTGCGCGCCCCAGAAGCTCATCTGGCCCCAGGGAAGGACGTAGCCCATGAAGGCGGTCGCCATCATCAGGAGGAAGATCACGACGCCGAGCAGCCACACCATTTCGCGCGGCGCCTTGTACGAACCGTAATAAAGGCCGCGGAAGATGTGCAGATAGACGACGATGAAGAACATGCTCGCGCCGTTCATATGCGCGTAGCGCAGGAACCAGCCGGCGTTCACGTCGCGCATGATATGCTCGACCGAGTTGAACGCGACGCCCGCATTGGCGGCATAATGCATCGCCAGCACGATGCCGGTGATGATCTGGATCGCGAGCGCAGCCCCGGCGAGGACGCCGAAGTTCCAGAAATAGTTGAGGTTGCGCGGCACCGGATAGCCGGCCCCGATCGCATTATAGACGAGACGCGGCAGCGGCAGCTTCGCGTCGAGCCACTTCATCAGCGGCTGCTGGGGTTCATAGTTCTTGGCCCAGGGAAAGCTCATCTTATCTCGCTCCTCAGCCGATCGTCACGACGGTGTCGCTGTTGAATTCATAAGGCGGCACGAACAGATTCTTCGGCGCCGGGCCTTTGCGGATACGCGCCGCGGTGTCGTAGTGTGAACCGTGGCACGGGCAGAAATAGCCACCATAATCGCCGCGCGGCTCGCCCTCGGCGGCGCCGAGCGGCACGCAGCCGAGGTGGGTGCAGACGCCCAGCGTGATCAGCCAGTTTTCCTTGCCGGGCTTGGTGCGCTCGTCGAGCGTCTGCGGATCGCGCAGGTCGCTCAGCGGCACCTTCTTCGCCTCGGCGATTTCGACGGGCGTCAGGTTGCGGACGAACACCGGCTGCTTGCGCCAGCTCGTCTTGATCGCCTGACCCGACTGGATCGCGGAAATGTCGATTTCGGTCGACGACAGCGCCAGCACGTCCGCCGACGGATTCATCTGGTTCACCAGCGGCAAAACGACGGTGGCCGCACCAACACCCGCGAAGCTGACCGCCGCGATATTGATGAAGTCCCGGCGCCGCACGCCATCCTCGATGCCGGCGTTGAGATTGGATTCACTGGCCATTCGATTGCCCTTGCGCTGGGTGAACTGACAATGGTTCTCGGAAAACTGGCCACCCCGTTTTACGCGCGCAAAGCGTCGCAAATCCCGGCGGCCCCTCCGGGAATTGCGGGCCTGATAGCCGCACACAACAGCCTTGCCAACAGGCAATTTCCGCTTTGTGACCGCTATGTTGCCCCCTCTCGATTCCGCAGGCGCGCGAAGCTAAGGCGGAGCGATGCAAATCGCCCTGTTTCAGCCCGACATCGCCGGTAACGTCGGCACCATCCTGCGCACCGCGGCCTGCTTCGGGGTTCCGGCGCACATCATCGAACCGTGCGGCTTTCCTTTTTCCGACCAGGCGCTGCGCCGCGCCGGAATGGATTATGCCGCGCGCGCCAATGTGCGGCGCCACGCCGACTGGGCGGGCTTCGGCGACTGGAACCGGGCCGAAGGCGGGCGGCTGGTGCTGATGACCACCGCGGGCGCGACCGCCCTGCCCGATTTCGTGTTTCAGGAGGGCGACGTGCTGCTGCTCGGCGCGGAGTCGTCGGGCGTTCCCGCGCATGTCCATGCCGCCGCGGCGGCGCGGGTCGCGATTCCGATGCGGCCGGGCTTTCGGTCCTTGAATGTCGCGGTCGCGGCTGGCATCGCGCTGGCCGAGGCACTCCGGCAGACGAAAGGCTTTGCGTCATGATTTCGCTCGATCCCCAGCAACAGGCGGCGCGCGACTGGTTCGAGTCGCTGCGCAACCGGATCTGCGCCGCGTTCGAGGCGATCGAGGCCGAGGCGGGCAGCGACGCGCGCTTCGCCTATACGCCGTGGGACCGCGAGGCCGAAGGTATTGCGGCGGGCGAAGGCGGCGGCGGCGTGCGCGGGGTGATGACCGGCCGGGTTTTCGAAAAGGTCGGGGTCAATGTCTCGACCGTCGCGGGCGAGTTCGCGCCCGATTTCGCCCAGTCGATCAACGGCGCCGAAAGCGACCCGCGCTTCTTCGCCACGGGCATCAGCCTCGTCGCGCATATGGCCAATCCGCATGTTCCGGCGGTGCACATGAACACCCGCTTCCTCACGACGACGAAGCGCTGGTTCGGCGGCGGCGCCGACCTCAATCCGCCCATCCCCTATGCCGAAGACACCGACGCTTTTCATGCGCGGCTGCGCGCCGCCTGCGCGCCCTTCGGTCCCGATGCCTATGCGCGCTATTCGAAATGGGCGGAGGATTATTTCTATATCCCGCATCGCGGCGTCCATCGCGGCGTCGGGGGGATATTCTACGACCATCTCGAATGCGCCGACGATGCGGGCTTCGACCGCAACTTCGAATTCACCCGCGCCGTGGGCGAGGCCTTCCTCGACATCTTCCCGCAGATCGTGCGGCGCCGGATGAACCAGCCCTTCACCGAAGCCGAGCGCGAGGAGCAGCTCGTGTGGCGCGGCCGCTACGCCGAATTCAACCTCGTCTACGATCGCGGGACGTTATTCGGGCTCAAGACCGGCGGCAATATCGACGCGATCCTTATGAGCCTGCCGCCGCTCGCCAAATGGAGCTGACGAAAAAGGGGCGCCGCGTCGGCCGCAGGCGCCCCTGATTCTTGCGATATTGACCGTCGATCAGGCGAACACGCTGCCCGCATCGACGGGCCCGAGCGCGCGGTAGATGCCCGCCGGAATCCCGACCTGCAGATAGGCGACGGGAATGCTCATCACGATGCTGCCGACGATCAGCCCGACCATCGATCCCGCGCCCGGCATCCCGCCGCTCGCAAAGACCGAAAAGCCGACCACCGCGCCAAGGATCATCGCAATCACCAGGAAGGCGATGCCCAGCAGGATGAAATAGGCGAAGATCTTCCACTGCGCCGCGCCGGTGATCCGCCACGATTCGGACAGGCCGGTCAGGACATTGAAGGTCCGCTTGTCGGCCATGATCGGCCCGGTGCAGCACAGCCGCGCCGCGAGCCAGACGATGAACAGCAGGAACAGCGGCACCAGGATCAGCATCGCGAAGCCCATGCCGGCCAGCGCCGATTCGCTCGGCTGGCGGCCGCTGAGCAGCGCCGGCGCAAAGGCGCCGCCGAAGAGCAGAAAGCCGATGATGCCGATCACGAAGAGGATCGCCGCCGTGAAAAGGAGCACGGGCAGCGCGGCCACCAGCCCATAGCTCAGCGCACCGCCGACATTTTCCTGACCGTCGCTGAAGCCCAGTCGCCACGAAGCGAAATAGCTACCGGTCTGGAGGATGTAATTGACCAGGCCGAGCAGGATCGCAAAACCGCTGAACGCGGCGAAAGCCCCTGCCCCGCTCGTCATCCGCGCCGGATCGAAGGCGGCCATGCCGCCGCCGAGCGCGAGTTGCAGGATCAGCGGCACCGCAATGCCGACGCCGATCAGCGCGATGGCATGCTCGGCGGCGCGGCCGCTGAAAAAGCTGGTCGCATAGGACCAGGCCTGACTGATGCTGATATTATTCACATCCATTCTCCCCTGTTGGACATGGTCAGGCGAAGATATCCCCCGCCTGGGTTGTCGCCAGCTGCCGATAGGCGGCCGCCGAAATCGCGATCGAGATCATCGTCGCGACAAGCCCGAAGCCGGCTTCGACCAGCCCGCCGAGCATCTTGCCGACGCTGCCCGCGCCGCCGATCATGCCGACCAGCCCGCCCACCAGCGATGCGGCGATGATGACGACCAGCGTGACGAGGAACAGGAACAGGAAAATGCGCCAGCCATTGCCGCGCGTCATCTGCCAGCTCGTCGCGATCACCTCGACCGGATTGCGGATCGCGCGGTCGGCGACCAGCGGCGCGACGAAAGCGAGCCGCCCGATCAGATAAAGCCCCGGAATGATGAGCAGCAGAAAACCGACGCCCAGCATCAGGCCGGTCAATATCTGCACCGCCAAAATAGTGAGCAGCATCGACGCAGCAAAGCCCAGCGCTTCGCCGACGCTGGTGCTCGACCGCGACAGCCACAAGCGCATGATTGCCACCGTCCCGAACATCGTGAACAGCGCAACGCCGATCTGATACGGCAGCATCTGCAGGATATTCTGCTGCATCGCGGCGGTCAGCTGG
>NZ_MEFH01000131.1:0-8032 GCF_001725095.1 Sphingopyxis sp. SCN 67-31
CTGCGACAGGTCGAGGATGTGGATGCCGTTGCGCGCGCCGAAGATATACGGCTTCATGCGCGGGTTCCAACGGTGGGTCTGGTGGCCGAAGTGGGCGCCAGCTTCGATAAGATTCTGCATCGTGACGACAGGAGCCGCCATAGTCTTTCTCCTTCCGGTTAGTCCTCTGAAAGGCAAGAACCGAGCGATCCGCTAGGGAATCATCCCGGCACCGGTATGTGCGCCTTCCATGTGGAATGGGCGGGCCGTTAGACGGCTTGCCCGCGAAAAGCAAGGCCCAAGCGTCGATTAGCCGCCCTGCCGGCTCGGTGCGCCTTGCACCGCGCCCAACTCAATTCATCGACAAAACATAACGTTTCATCGCATTAGCATTGAGAACAAATAGAGAACATGGAACGAAAAGGTCAGCAAAACCGTAGCTCCGGGCGAAGGTTTCGCACAGGGAAGCCGAAAGGACAAGAAAATGGTTCAGGTCGCCGCCGCTCTTCTCTTCGCATGTGCCGCCGGACTGGGTGTGCTGGTGATTCTCGCCATGCTGCGCACCAATGGCGACGCGATCTTGTCGGCGCTTGCCGGCGAAGGCGCCTTCCCGCACGGCTCGTCCCCCCAGACCGGCCCGGCCGCGACCGTCGTGCCGCTGCGCCGCCGTGACATGCCGCGCGGCGTTCGCACCCCGGTTCGCGTTCAGCCGCTGATCAGCCGCGCCGCCTGACTTTCGCGTAGCTCGCAAGTCCAAAGGGCAGCAGCCCGACATAGAAGACGCAGATCGCAAGCAATGTCGGCCACGGCGCAGTGACGAGCGCAGCGCCGAGCAGCCCCACCCCCGCCAGCGCGAACAGCCGCCACGACCGACGCAGGCGGATCGACGACCAGCTGTATGTCGGGATTGCCGAGATCATCAGCATCGCGACGCCGAGCGCCCACGGCATGACGACATACCATTCGCGGAACAGGTCGTTGCCGGTCGAAAGCCAGAGATAGACGGGAACAAAGGCAAGTCCCGCCCCCGCAGGCGCCGGAATGCCGGTGTTGAAGCCCGCCGACTTGTGCGGCTGGACATCGGCGTCCATCCGCGAATTGAACCGCGCCAGCCGCAGCGCGCAGCCGACCGCGAGCGCCAGCGCTGCGGTCCAGCCGAATTTCGGCGCGTCGTCCAGCGACCACAGAAACAGGATCATCGCCGGCGCGACGCCGAAGGCAATGACATCAGACAGGGAATCGAGTTCGGCGCCGAATTTGCTCTGCGCGCGCAGCAGGCGCGCGATGCGCCCGTCCATCCCGTCGAGCACCCCGGCGAAGATCACCGCCGCCAGCGCCTTTTCCCATTCCTCGCCGATCGCGAAACGCACGCCCGTCAGGCCGAAGCACAGGGCGAGCGCGGTAATCGCGTTGGGCGCAAAGGCACGCAGCGGGATGCCGCCGATGCGGCGCGGGTCGACACCCGTCCGGGGATCGCGATCACCCGCCATTATTGCCCGATGCCGTCGATCGTGTCGCCCTTGCCGAGCCGGGCAACAATCGTTTCGCCGGCCAGCGTGCGCTGCCCCAGCAACACCTGCGGCGCCGTACCCTGCGGCAGATAGACATCGACACGGCTGCCGAAGCGGATCAGGCCGACGCGTTGGCCCGTCGCAAGCTCGGTTCCCATGCTCACGAAGGGCATGATGCGCCGCGCCACCAGCCCCCCAATCTGGGTGAAGCCGATGCGCACCCCGTCGGCGCGTTCGACGACGAAATGCTGGCGCTCGTTTTCCTCGCTCGCCTTGTCGAGATCGGCGTTCACGAACTTGCCGGGGATATAAACGAGCTTGCGCAGCGTCCCGGCAACCGGGGTGCGATTGATATGGACGTCGAACACGCTCATGAAGATCGATACGCGCAGCATCGGCGCATCGCCCAGCCCGTCGGCCCCAGCGATTTCGGGCGGGGGCGGGACTTCGGCAATCTGGGTGACGAGCCCGTCGGCGGGTGCGATGACCAGGTCGGCACTGGTCGGCGTCACGCGCACCGGGTCGCGGAAAAAGGCGCCGACCCACGCGGTGATTCCGGCCATCAGCCAGCCGGCGATTTCCCAGCCGAGCAGCCAGAAACAGACGGTGACGATCGCCGCGATCAACAGGAATTTGCGGCCCTCGGGGTGAATCGACGGCCAGCGCCACTTGATGCCGCCGCCGGGGCGGTTGGAAGAGATGGTGGTGGACATGGCGATTGTTCTAGGGCGCGCATCGGGCACTGACAATCGCTTATCCCGCCCCGCCCGCTCGCGGGACGGCACCAGGGCGGTTGAACATTGCCCCGGCTTTGCCTAAGGCCCCCTGCAATTCGACTCCCCAAGGAAAAGGCAGCAGCATGGGCAAGATCAAGGTAGTCAACCCGGTCGTCGAACTCGACGGCGACGAAATGACGCGGATCATCTGGCAGTGGATTCGCGAACGGCTGATCCTGCCCTATCTCGACGTCGACCTGCATTATTACGACCTCGGCATCGAGGAGCGCGACCGCACCGACGACAAGATCACCGTCGAAGCCGCCAATGCGATCAAGAAATATGGCGTCGGCGTGAAGTGCGCGACGATCACCCCCGACGAAGCGCGCGTCGAGGAATTCGGCCTCAAGAAGATGTGGAAGTCGCCCAACGGCACGATCCGCAACATCCTGGGCGGCGTCGTGTTCCGCGAACCGATCGTCATCAAGAATGTCCCGCGGCTTGTCCCCGGCTGGACCGACCCGATCGTCGTCGGCCGTCACGCCTTCGGCGATCAGTATCGCGCCACCGACTATCGCGTCCCCGGCCCCGGCAAGCTGCGCCTGGTGTTCGAAGGCGAGGACGGCACGATCATCGACGAGGAAGTGTTCCAGTTCCCCTCGTCCGGCGTCGCGATGGCGATGTACAATCTCGACGATTCGATCCGCGATTTCGCGCGCGCCAGCATGAATTATGGCCTCGCGCGCGGCTGGCCCGTCTATCTGTCGACCAAGAACACGATCCTGAAGGCCTATGACGGCCGCTTCAAGGATCTGTTCGAGGAAGTCTATCAGAACGAATTCAAGGCCAAATTCGAAGCAGCCGGCATCATTTACGAGCATCGCCTGATCGACGACATGGTCGCCTCGGCCCTCAAATGGTCGGGCAAGTTCGTCTGGGCCTGCAAGAATTACGACGGCGACGTCCAGTCGGACACGGTGGCACAGGGCTTCGGCTCGCTCGGCCTGATGACCAGCGTGCTGATGACGCCCGACGGCCAGACCGTGGAATCCGAAGCGGCGCACGGCACCGTCACCCGCCACTACCGCATGCACCAGCAGGGCAAGGCGACCTCGACGAACCCGATCGCGTCGATCTTTGCCTGGACCGGCGGGCTCAAGCATCGCGGCAAGCTCGACGGCACGCCCGAGGTGACGAAGTTTGCCGAAGACCTTGAGCGTGTGTGCATCGAAACCGTCGAAAGCGGCAAGATGACCAAGGATCTGGCGCTGCTGATCGGTCCCGATCAGAACTGGCTGACCACCGAGGGCTTCTTCGAAGCGATCGTCGAAAATCTCGAAAAGAAGATGGGCTCCTGAGCCAGCGGGCTTAAACAACCGAAAAGGTTGGGATAGGCATCTAGCCAATCGGGGCCGGCCTGCATAAGGTCGGCCCTTATGGTAAGTGAACAGGACACATCGGCTATCGGCAACGCGCTGGTGGTGCTGGGGGCGGCGGGAATCGTCATCCCGGCCTTTGCGCGCTTTCGCATCTCGCCGGTGATCGGGTTCATTCTCGTCGGGCTGCTCGTCGGGCCATCGGGGCTCGGCGCGCTCGCCGCCGATTATCCCTGGCTGCGGCACATCACCATCGCGTCGAGCGAAGACATCGCGCTGTTCGGCGAATTCGGCATCATCCTGTTGCTCTTTTCGATCGGGCTCGAACTGTCGTTCCGGCGCCTGTGGCAGCTGCGCAAGCTGGTCTTCGGCATCGGGGCTGCCGAACTCTTGCTGGGCGGCGCGATACTGGGCACGGCGCTGTTCCTGCTGGGCGATCATTCGACCGCCGCGGCCTATGGTCTCGGCATCGCCCTCGCCCTCTCATCGACGGCGCTGGTGCTGCCGATCGCGGGCACCAAATCGGCCGTCGGCCGCGCTTCCTTTGCGATGTTGCTGTTCGAGGATCTGGCGATCGTCCCGATCATCTTCGTTCTCGGCGCGCTGTCCCCCATCGCGGCGAGCGACAATACCGAGCTTATGCTGACGACGTTGTGGCAGGGCGCGCTGGTCGTGGCGATCCTCGCGGTCGCGGGCTGGTTCCTGCTGCCGCGCATCTTCGCGCAGGCCGCGCGCGCCAAGGATCCCGAGCTGTTTCTGGCGGCGAGCCTGCTGGTCGTGATCGTCGCGGCGCTGGCGACCGCCGCGGTCGGCCTGTCGCCGATCGTCGGCGCGCTGCTGGCCGGCCTGATGATCGCCGAGACCGAATATCATGGCGAAGTCGAAGCGATCACGGCGCCGTTCAAAGGTCTCGCGCTCGGCGTGTTCCTGATCAGCGTCGGCATGGGGCTCAACCTCAAGACGATCGCGGCGCAATGGCCCGAGCTGATCGCCGCCGTGGTCGGCGTGGTCCTGATCAAATCGATCGTGACCGCGGCGCTGCTGCGCTTTTCGGGCGCCGCGCGGCGCGGCACGGCGGCCGAGGTCGGATTGCTGATGGCCAGCCCGTCGGAAACGACGCTGATCGTCCTTGCAACGGCGCTGCAGGCGCAGCTCATCAGCCGCACCACCGCCGAATTCTGGCAGCTCGTCACCGCAATCGGCCTGACGATCACGCCGCTCCTCGCCCGCGTTGGCCACGATGTCGCGCGCCGGATCGAGATGCGCAGCGGCGACGCGCAGGAAGAAGAAACGCCCGAAGGCCGCACCGTCGTCGTCGGCTTCGGCCGCGTCGGGCGCACCGTCGCCGAATTGCTGCGCGAACATCAGCGACGCTATGTCGCGGTCGACGCCGATATCGACACCGTCGCGGCGGCGCGGCGCGACGGATTTTCGGTCCGCTTCGCCGATGTGGCGCGCCCGGGCAGCCTCGACCGGATGGGGATCGAGAATGCCGACGCGATCGTGCTGACGATGGACGATCCGGTGCAGCAATTGCGCATGACGCGCCAGCTTCGCCAGAAATATCCCGAGCTGCCGATCATCAGCCGCGCGCGCGACGCCGATCATGCCGCGGCGCTCTATCGGGCCGGCGCCACCGACGCGGTGCCCGAAACGCTCGAAAGCTCGCTGCAACTCGCCGAAGCCGTGCTGGTCGATCTGGGCGTTGCGATGGGCCCCGTCATCGCCTCGATCCACGATGTCCGGGCGCGCATGCGCCACGACATCATGACCAAGGGCGAGCTCGCCGACGAACCGCGCATCCGCAAGCTGCGCCGCCCCGAAGGCAGCGTCTGACTATTTCCCGCCGCCGATGGCTCCGCCATCGAGCGCCGCCGCCTGCGCCAGCGTCATTCCCTTCGGCAACACCGCCAGCGACCATTTCCGTCCCGGCACCAGATATTGCCGCGCCAGACGCTGAATATCGGCAGCGCTGATATTGGTCACATCGTCCTCGATCGCCATCGCCGCCTTGATATAGCGCGGATCGCGCGTCGCGCCCTCGAGCAGATACATCCAGTAAAGATTGCCGGTCGTCGCGCGCGCGACCTGTTCACGGATCGGCCCGGCGTTGCGCGCGAGTTCATCAGCGCTAACCGGCCGCGCGACGAGATCGGCGGCAATGTCGTCGGCGATGCTGTAGAGCCGGTTCACATCCTTTGGTGCCAGCAGGCTGCCGACGAGCAGATAGCCGCCGCTTTTTTCGAAACCCGTCGGCCAATGGCTGTCAACGACCGGGCCATAGCTTGCGCCCTGTTCGGCGCGCAGCCGGTCGAACAGGCGATCGTTGAAGATCGCAGCGAGCACATCCATCGCCCGCGCGTCGCGCATATTGTCGATCCCGCCGCTCGTCGGCCAGGCGATCATCGCCGCCGCCTGCCCCTTGTCGCCGGTGTGATAGGCGACGAACGGCTTTGCATTATGCTGCGCGAAGGCAACGCTCTGTCCGCCCGGCGGTGCGAGCGGCTGGCGCGGCGCAAGCGCCCCGAAACTTTCGGCAAGCAACTGCTTGTAATCGACCGATTCGAGATCGCCGAAAATCTGGACCTCGATCGGGCCGCTTTTCAGGCGCGGTTCCCAGAAAGCGCGAAAGGCGGCGGGGGTCAGCCCTTCGATCGCGGCGCGCGACGGCGGCGCCCAGCGCGTGTCGCCACCTGCCAACCACCCGCGCAGATTGCGGTCGAGCACCGCGTTGGGCGTCGCGTCATTGAGGTCGAAACCGGTCAGCAGGCCAACGCGCAGCCGCTCGATCGGCGAGGCATCCCAGCGCGGCACGGCGAGCTTGGTCGCCATGAGGCGCAGCTGATCGCGCAGATCTGCGGGGTTGCTCTCTGCGGTCATTTCAAAGGCGTCGTCGTCGATATCGAAGCCCATCTGGATCTGGCGCCCGTTGGTCGCCTGATCGAGCTCATTCTGGCCCCACGGACCGACACCGCTTGCCATCAGCGCATAATCGCCGGTCCACAGCAGATTGGGCGCGTTCCCCGCGACGCTGCGATTGCCGCTGCCGAAGCGGACGTTCACGCGCACCTTGCCGGGTTCGACCTTGTTGTCGGCAACCAGCGCGGTCACGCCATTGGCGAATTCGAGACGCTGGACGCGCAGCCCGGGGAGCGGCGTTTCGGATGCGATCGTGCCGGGCTGCCCCAGCGCGGGAAGCTGGCTGAAATCGACCTTCGCCGCCGCAACGCGATCGTCGCGCGCGGTGACGGGTGCCGCAAGCGCGGCGAGCAACGCCTTGTCGCCGCCTTCGATCGGCGTCGGCGTCGTCAGCACGAGCCGCGTGACGGGCGCCGCGAAAATCGCCCGGCTGATGTCGAGCATTACCTGCGGCGTCGCCGACGCGCGGATCGCGGCGAACATATCGACCTGCCCCTTGGGGCTCGTCACCGTCTCGCCGATATCCACCGCGCGCACCATGTCGTCGGCGAGGCGCGACCCCGGCTCGTTGGGCGCATTTTCCAGTTCCTTGCGCAGGAAAGCCTCGATCTCGTTCGCTTCGCGGTCGATATCGGCCTGCGACGGCGGCGTCTGGACGGCATCGGCGATAACCCCGCGCACGTCGGCGAGCGCGGCCTTCCAGTCGCCGAGCGGGACGATTTCGGCCGAGGTGACATCGGCGCTGCGGCTGACATAATCCTGGCTGACGGTGGCCACGAGGTAGCTGCCGCCGCTGCGCGCGCGATTTTCCAGCCGGCGATTGACGAGCGCCTGTGCGAGATATTCGAGGTAGAGGCGCCGGGTGTTTTCGACGGTATCGACGCGCTTTTTCCATGGCCGGATCATCGCGAGCGTCAGCGCGAGCGGCTGGTTCGCCTCGACGATTTCCTTCGCGACCGGTTGCGACGGATCGGGCTTGCCGAAATCGGGCTGCGCCGGGTTCGCACCCGCCTCTTTCCAGTCGCCGAAATATTTGCCGATCAGCGCGGCGAACTGCGCGGGATCGCCATCGCCGACCATCACGACGACGGCGCGGTCGGGGCGATACCAGCGATCGTGAAACGCCTGAACGCTGTTGGCGTTAGCCGCACCGAGCGCCGCAGTGGTTCCGATCGGCGAGCGTTCGCCGAGCAATTGCCCTGCGAACAGATGCGCGCTCGTCGCATCGGCGATGCGCTTTTGCGGCCCATCCTGTTCGCGCAGTTCGGACAGCACGACGCCGCGCTCGGCCGTCACCGCGGCATCGGTGATCCGCGGTTCGCGCACCATGCCCGACAGCAATTTCATGCTTTCGTCCAGCGTCGTCGATGTCACGCTGGGCAAGTCGAGTTGATAGACGGTCTGCGTCGGCGTCGTTTGCGCATTCGAATCGCTGCCGAAGGTGACACCGAAACGCTGCCAGATGCGCTTCGTCTCTCCGTCGGGAATATGCAGCGAGCCGCGAAATGTCAGATGTTCGAGCAGATGCGCA
>NZ_MEFH01000132.1:0-8020 GCF_001725095.1 Sphingopyxis sp. SCN 67-31
ATATACATATCTTTTCGACCTGAAGGACGAGGTCGAGATGGGGCATATCCAGCTTTCACGCGAAGCCGACCTGGTCGTCGTTGCCCCCGCGACCGCTGATCTGCTGGCAAAGATGGCGGGGGGCATCGCCGACGATCTGGCGACAACCTTGCTGCTCGCGACCGACAAGCCGGTGCTCGCGGCGCCCGCTATGAACGTACGCATGTGGCTGCACCCCGCGACCCAGCGCAATGTCGCGACGCTGCGCGGCGACGGGATGACGGTGATGGAGCCCGACGAGGGCGAAATGGCGTGCGGCGAATATGGCCCCGGCCGCTTGCCCGAGCCCGAAGCGATCAAGGCGGCGATCGAGGCGGCGCTGGCGCAAGGCACGATTGTCCGACCGCTCGGCGGCCAGCCCGATTTCGCGCCGTCGCGCCACCGCCCGCTCTTTGGCCGCCGCATCCTCGTCACCGCGGGACCGACCCACGAACCGATCGACCCCGTCCGCTACATCGCCAACCGGTCGAGCGGCAAGCAGGGCTTCGCGATCGCCGCCGCCGCCGCCGAAGCGGGCGCGGAGGTGCTGCTGGTCGCGGGGCCGGTACCGCTGCCGACGCCGCCGGGCGTGGTTCGCGTCGATGTCGAAACCGCGCGCGAAATGGCGGCCGAGGTCGAGGCGGGACTGCCCGTCGACGCCGCGATCATGGTCGCCGCAGTTGCCGACTGGCGCGCCGCCGACACATCGGCGCAGAAGATCAAGAAGGACGGCAGCGGCGAGGTGCCGCCGCTCGCGCTGGCAGAAAATCCCGACATTCTGGCGAGCGTCGCGAAGAGCGCCAAGCGGCCGCCGCTGCTCGTCGGCTTCGCCGCCGAAACCAACGACGTGATCGCCCATGCCCAGGCAAAGCTCGCCCGCAAGGGCTGCGACCTGATCGTCGCCAACGATGTCTCGGCGGACCCGATGGGCGGCGAGACGAACCGCGTTCATATCGTCAGCAAGGCTGGCGTCGACAGTTGGGACCGGCTGCCCAAGGAAGCCGTCGCCCGCAAATTGATGGAAAAAATCGCCGATGAACTCGATACCCGCGTCCCCCTTGCCGATGATTGAGATCCGCCTCCAGCGCCTGCCCAACGGCGGCGGCCTGCCGGTTCCCGCCTATGCGAGCGACGGCGCAGCGGGGATGGACATCGTCGCGGCCGAGACGCTGACGCTGCGCCCCGGCGCGCGCCACGCGGTTGCGACCGGCTTCGCGATGGCGATTCCCGCAGGCTATGAGGTGCAGGTGCGCCCCCGCTCGGGCCTCGCGCTCAAGCACGGCATCACCTGCCTCAACACGCCGGGGACGATCGACAGCGACTATCGCGGCGAGGTGAAGGTGATCCTCGCCAATCTCGGCGACGAGGTGTTCGAAATCAAACGCGGCGACCGCATCGCGCAGATCGTGCCCGCGCCCGTCCAGCGCGCGACCTTTGCCGAGGTGGAGACGCTCGATGAAACGGCGCGCGGCGCGGGCGGCTTCGGATCGACCGGGGTCGCGAGCGGCGCGGCCGACGAACAGAGCGAGGGCGACCAGGACGCGCCCGCCAATGTCGGGTCGCTCGCGGCGATGAAGATGCGGCGGCCGGGCGAATAGGTCTTGCTCAGCGACGCCGAACTCGACCGCTATGCGCGCCAGATCATCCTGCCGCAATTCGGCGGCGCGGGGCAGGCGAAGCTGAAGGCGGCGCATGTCGCGCTGATCGGCGCGGGCGGGATCGGCTGTCCGGCGATCACCTATCTGGCGGCAGCGGGGGTCGGCAGGCTGACGATCATCGACGATGATCGCGTCGAACTTTCCAATCTGCAGCGTCAGCCGCTGTTTACCGATGCCGATATCGGCAGTCCCAAGGCGATCGTCGCGGCAGACGCCGCGCGGCGCATCAACCCCCATGTCGAAGCGGTGGCGGTCGAGGCGCGGCTCGATACGGGCAATGCCGAAGCGCTGCTGGCCGGTGCGACCCTGATCCTCGACGGATGCGACAATTTCGCCACCCGCCTCGCGGTCAACCGCGCGGCGGTCGCGCGCGAGATTCCGCTGCTCAGCGCCGCCATCGGCGCGTTCGAGGGACAGATCGCGCTCTATGAAGGCTGGCGCGGCGACAGCCCCTGCTACGCCTGTCTGGTCGGCGACGATCCCGACCGACCCGGCATCAACTGTGCCGAAGCGGGCGTGATGGGCGCGCTCGCCGGAATGATCGGAGCGATGGCTGCGCTCGAAGCGGTGCGCGCGCTGACCGGCTGGGGCCAACCGCTGACCGGCCGCCTCGCCATCCTCGACATGCTCGATCGCCGCTGGCGCGAGGTCGGTGTCGCAAAGGAGCCGACATGTCCGATATGCAGCGCCTGAGCATCATCGTCGCGAGCCGTGACGGCGCGCGCTTCTATGCCGCGCTGGAGACGGGGATTGCTGCCGCGGCGCTCGGCCGCCCGGCGCGGCTCTTCCTGCAGGGCGAGGCGGCGGCGCTGCTGCGCACGCCCGTCACCTTTGCCGGCGACGGTGCGCGCGAGGCGGCTGGTCAGCCGGGGCTTGCCGCACTGATCGCCGAGGCGATGGCGATGGATGTCGACCTGTTCGTCTGTCAGTCGGGCGTCGCTCTCGCGGGCATGACGGCGAACGACCTGGTGCCGCAGGTACGTGCCGCCGGCCTGGTCAGCTTCCTTGCCGACGCACGCGCCGACGACAGGCTGCTGGTCTACTAGGGTCAGGACCCTAGGGGTTCTTGCAGACCTTGATGGCTTTGGGCGCCGGGCGCTGACCATCGGGTACAAAGCGCGCGAGATAGCCGCCCGCGTGCGCCTTGTCGTCATAGGACAGAAGCTTGAAACCCACCGCCTCGAATTCGCAGACGAGCAGGCGGAAGGGTGTCCCATGCTGGGCGATCGGGCGATCGCCGTCGACGACGATCACCTGCCCGTCCTGGCGCAGCGCCGGGCGCAAGCGCCACAGAAAGGCATAGGGCTCGCCGATCTCGTGATACATATGGACCATGAACACGCGGTCGAAGCTGGCCGCGGGCAGGCGCGGATCGTCGACCGCACCAAGTTTGAGCGACACATTGTCGAGCCGTTCGCGCGCGACACGGTCGGCGAGCCGCTCGATCACTTCGGGCTGGATATCCTGCGCCAGCACGCGGCCCGACTGGCCGACCCGCGGCGCGAGCCGCACGGTATAATAGCCGTCGCCGGCGCCGATGTCGGCCACGGTCATGCCGGGGCGCACGTCGGCCGAATCCATGATGTCGTCGGCTTCGTTGACGCGGTCGCGCGCCTCTTCGGTCGACCATTTGGTCGAGGTGATCGGCGCGACCGGACGGTCGGCGGGCGGAAAGTCGCGCGCGGTTTCGGGACGGTCGCTATTCTCGCTCCACGGCGCGTTACACCCCCCGAGCAGCGACAGCGCGGCCAGCGCGGCGAACAGCGGCAGCGCCGCAGGCCGGGCCGCGCGGCGGCGCATCAGTCGATATCCTCCACCTCGACCTTTTCGCCCGTCACCTTCTGCGACAGCGCCGCTGCCATGAAGGGGTCGAGCGCGCCGTCGAGCACGTCGGAGGGCGCAGTCGAGGTAACACCGGTGCGCAAATCCTTCACCAGCTGATAGGGCTGGAGGACATAGGAGCGGATCTGGTGACCCCAGCCGATTTCGGTCTTGGCCTGATATTCGCCCGAAGCCGCGGCTTCGCGCTTCTGGAGCTCCGCCTCGTACATTCGCGCCTTCAGCATCCCCATCGCGGTCGCGCGGTTCTTGTGCTGCGACCGGTCGTTCTGGCTCGCGACGACGATGCCGGTCGGGATGTGCGTGATACGCACCGCCGAATCGGTCGTGTTGACGTGCTGTCCGCCCGCGCCCGAAGCACGATAGGTGTCGATCTTGAGGTCGCCTTCGTTGATCTCGATCTCGATATTGTCGTCGATCACCGGATAGACCCAGACGCTGGAAAAGCTGGTGTGGCGGCGCGCCGAGCTGTCGTAGGGCGAAATGCGGACGAGGCGGTGAACGCCGCTTTCGGTCTTGGCATAGCCATAGGCATTCTCGCCCTTGACCAGCATCGTCGCCGATTTGATGCCCGCCTGTTCGCCCGCCTGATATTCGATCAGTTCGACCTTCATGCCGCGCTTTTCGGCCCAGCGCATATACATGCGCTGCAACATTTCGGCCCAGTCCTGGCTTTCGGTGCCGCCGGCGCCGGCGTGAACCTCGATATAGCAGTCATAGCTGTCGGCCTCGCCCGCGAGCAGTGCCTTGATCTTGTCCTCTTCGGCGCGCGCCGCCAGCGTGGCGAGCGACTGCACCGCGTCATCGACCAGCGCCTCGTCGCCCTCCATCTCGGCAAGCTCGATCAGTTCGACCGTATCGCCCATCTCCTTTTCGATCGACCGCGTCGCGGTGATCGCCTCGTCGAGACGGCGGCGTTCGCGCATGACATCCTGCGCCGCCTTGGGATTGTCCCAAAGCGTCGGGTCCTCGACCTTCGCATTGAGTTCGTCGAGGCGGCGCACCGCGCGGTCCCAGTCGAGGAAACGGCGCAAGAGCGCCAGCGCGGCGTTGATGGTATCGACATGATCCTGCGCTTCGGCGCGCATGGTCTTTGCTCCTGAAACTGTAGGCGACGGCCATAGTGGCTCAGCCGCGCGAGGCAAGCCGTCAGATGATACCGCCGCGGTCGTCGAGGAAGTCGGCGTCGCTGCGCCGGCCATTGCCTTCCTGTACCGGCGCATCGGGTCGCTTGGCGGAGGCGGCGGGCTTGATCTCTTCTTCGCGGATCGTCCGGCGCGGTTCGCTTTCGGGCTTGAAGGCTTCCCAGATGATCGCCGCCTTGGGATCGGTCCCCGGCCACGCGCCATAGACACGGCGGCCCGACTGGCGGTCGATACGCACCATACGGATATTCTTCGGCGCTATGAACGGCACCGGCGGCCGGTCGGTCAGTGATTCGAGAAAGAATTGCTTGAAGACCGGCGCGGCGAGGCTGCCGCCCTGCGCATAGCCGCCCATGCTGCGCGGCTGGTCATAGCCCATGTAGAGCCCGGCGACGACGTCGGGGGTGCCGCCGACGAACCAGACGTCGGTCGGGCCGGTGGTCGTCCCCGTCTTGCCGAACAGCGGCACGTTCAGATCGCGCAGCACCTGCGCGGTCCCGCGCTGGACGACACCTTCGAGCATATGGACGACCTGATAGGCGGTCATCGGGTCCATCAGCTGCTTGCCCGACGGCGTGAAGCGCGGCATCGGCTTGCCATCCCAATCGTCGCTGTTGCACCCGTCGCAGGGCCTCCAGTTCTTGGGAAAGATCACCTTGCCGCGGCGATCCTGGACATAGTCGATCAGTCGCGGCTTGAGCTCGCGGCCGTGGTTGGCGAGCATCGAAAAGGCGTTGACCATCTTTTCGACCGTCGTCGACCCGGCGCCGAGCGCGGTCGACAGATAGGGTTCGTGCGTCCCGATCCCCATCGTCTTGATCGTTTCGACGATCGGTTCCATCCCGATCTGGCTCGCCGTCCTGACCGTCATCAGGTTGCGCGACTGTTCGAGGCCCCAGCGCATCGTATGTTCGCCGCTGCCGCTCGCGCCGCCGAAGTTGCGGAAGCATTTGTTGCCGAAGCGCGCGCCCTGATAGACGCAGAAGGGGCCGTCGACGATCAGCGTCGCCGGCGTCATGCCATTGTCGAGCGCCGTCGCATAAACGAAGGGCTTGATCGTCGACCCCGGCTGGCGTTCAGCCTGGGTCGCGCGGTTGAACGGCGACAGGCGGACGTCGAACCCGCCCTGCATCGCATAGATGCGGCCCGAATGAGGGCTTTCGACGACCATGCCGCCCGACACTTCGGGGATGTTCTTCAGCGTATAGACGCCGGGCCCGGTCGCCTTGACCGCGATCAGGTCGCCCGGGCGCATCGCCGAAAAGGCGCTGCCGCCCGTCTTGCGATAGCCCATGCTCGCGGCGCCTGCGGGCAGGCGGCCCTCTTCGCCGTCGGCAAAGCCGATGCGCGCCTCGCCGGCCGTTTTGGCGAGCACCGCGGCCACGCGCCAATTGTCGTAGTCGATGCCGATGAAGCTCGACGCGAGGCGGCTGCGCCATTTGTCGTCGGCCTCGATCCGCGCAATCGGTCCCGACCAGCCCTTGCCGGTGTCGTAGCGGACGAGGCCGCGGCGCAGCGCACCGGTCGCGGCCTGCTGCATCTTGTCGTCATAGGGGGTGCGCACCCAAAGCCCGCCGCCATAGACGCTGAGCGGGCCGTCCTCGGGGGTCTCGCCGAACTGGTCGATCAGTTGGCGGCGCACCTCTTCCATATAATAGCCGCCGACCTGCGCGACCGCCTTGTTGCCCGTTTCAGAGAGGCCGAGCGGCATCGCCTGCGCGGCGTCGCGCTGCGCCGCCGTGATCCAGCCGTTGCGGAACATTTCAGAAAGCACGAAATTGCGCCGCGCGATCGCCTTGTCGGTATAGCGCGCGCGGCCATAGGTTTCGGGTGCCTTGGGCAAAATGGCAAGGAAGGCCATTTCGTGAAGCGCGAGCTGGTCGACATCCTTGTCGAAATAGGCGCGCGCCGCGGCCTGGACGCCGAAGCTGCGGCGGCCGAGCGGAATTTCGTTCAGATACAGTTCGAGGATCTGCTGCTTCGTAAGCGCCGCCTCGATCCGCTTCGCGAGGATCGCCTCGCGAATCTTGCGGGTATAGCTGACCTCGCCCGTCAGCAGCAGATTCTTCGCCACCTGCTGCGTGATCGTCGAGGCGCCGACCGGGCGGCCGTCGCGCTTCAGGTTGGTCAGGATCGCGGTCGCGATGCCGGGATAGTCGATCCCGCCATGTTCGAAGAAGGTGCGGTCCTCGGCCGCGAGAAAGGCGCGGACAAGAAGCTGGGGATATTCGGCATATTCCAGCTGGACGCGGCGCTCGCGTGCATAGCTGTGGACGGGCTTGCCCTCGCCGTCGCGCACCATCGTCGGCAGCGGCGGCTGATAGTCGCGCAGCTGGTCGACCGAAGGCAGGTTACGCGCGAAGATCGCCCACAGCAGCGCCAGTGCGGCCACGCCCGCCAGCGCAAGATAGCCGAGCCAGCGGAACCAGCGCCGCGTCCACATCTGCCGGAACCAGCCAATGACGGCGTTGCTGTCGCGGCGCAGGCGGTAACGGAAGTGGGACGTGCTGTCGGCGACCATGATTGGCCTGCCTCTAAAGCCTGCTTCGCCGAAAGGGAAGCGGCTTGCGGTGGTCGGGCATCCCCCTCCCGCAGGCGGGAGGGGTAGCGAGACTTGCGAGCTTGCTCGCTAATCGCAGCCGGGTGGGCCACCCGACTGTCCCTGCCCACCTCCAACCCCTCCCGCTTGCGGGAGGGGGGTCAGGTCGAGCAACAGTCCGCCCAGCATGGCGGTAACATCGGCAAGGACGGCATCGGCCGGCACGCAGTCTTCTTCATTCGTCATCTCTTCGGCGGCAAAGCCAAGCTCGACCGCGAGGCGAAGCCGGCGCCACAACATGTCCCGGCCAATAGCAGGCAAATGCGGAGCGCATGCATCGGTCAGCCGGTCGGTGACGTGGCGATGCGATTCGAGCCGGACATGGACGAGCCGCGGGGTCGCGTGGAGCGCGCGCAAGGTCCACACCGCGCCCGGTTCGGCGCGCGTCACCGCGGCGGTTTCGGCGAGCAGTTCGCCGATATGGCCAGCCATCGCCGCGATGCCGCCGCGCCGGTGCCGCTCGATCCACGCCTCCAGCACCGCATTCTGCCGCTCCATCAGCCGGCGGCCCAATGCTTCGAGAACCGCATATTTGTCGCCGAAATAGCGATAGAGTGCGGGCGGGCTCAGCCCCGCCTCGGCGGCGATCCGGTTGGTCGAAATGCGCTCGATGCCCTCTTCGGCGAGGAGCAGGCCCGCGACATCGAGCAGCCGGTCATAGGTGGCGCGCGCGCGGTCCTGCTTCGGCGGCGCCTTCGCCGCGACGCTCATCGCGCGCGGCCGCGCGCGCTCACCGGCCAGATGGCGACGAGCGTGTCGCC
>NZ_MEFH01000133.1:0-8003 GCF_001725095.1 Sphingopyxis sp. SCN 67-31
CTTTTCGGGCGCTTCGCCGATCCACCGCTGCGCAAGTTCCAGCCCGCCGACGACGACAGCGAGCATATTGTTGAAATCATGCGCGATGCCGCCGGTCAACTGGCCGACCGCTTCCATCTTCTGCGCCTGGCGAAGCTGCTCCTCGGCGGCGGCGCGTTCGGCCATTTCGCTGCGCAGCGCGCTGTTCGCTTCGGCCAGCTCGGCCGTTCGCTCGTTGACCGCCGCCTCCAGCAGCATCGCGCGGTCGCTCTCGGCCAATTGTTCGCGCCGTGCCGCGCGGCGTTCGCTCTGCGCCCGAACGAGTGAGACGGTCGCTGCAATCGCGATCACGGCGGCGGCGGCGGCGAGCACGGTGAACAGCAGGATGGCCTGGTTCAGGCTGGCGCGGTCGGCGGCTGCAAGCTGGTTGCGGTTGGCAAGGATCGCGCGTTCGTTGCCGATCAATTCGGTCAGCAGCCGGTCGATGCGCAGCAGCGCGGCATCGTGTCCGGCGGCGTTATATTTCGAGATCGCGGCAATGGTCTGGTTGTAATTGGCGCTGAGCGCCGCATCGCCGAGCTGTGTCCCGCGCCGGTCGAGTTCGGCGGTCAGTGTCTTGACCAGCGCCGCCTGTTCCGGATTGTCACGGACGTTGCGGCGGAGCAGCGCGAGATATTGCTGCGACAGCCCCCACTGCTGCTGAAAGACGCGGCCATCCTCCTTTTTCAGGCCGACAGCGAAGCGGCCGAGTGCCGCCTCGGCGCGCGCCAGCGCGGCATCGAGGCTGCGCGTCTGTGAAATCACTTCCAGGCTGTGCGCCTGCCAGCTCAGCGAGCGGTCATAATTGTCGTTGGCACGGCTCATCAGCATGATGAGCGCGCCGACGACGCCCGTGAGCACCGCGCCCAGCCCGACGGTCAGCCAGAAGCGCAGCCGTTCGCGACGGCCCTCATTGTCGTGATCCAAATCCCGCTCGAACACGCTGATCTTCTATCCAACAAGCGTTCCGGGGCAAAGCGGTGAAGACCGCACGGCGCGGCGTTCCGCTCGGTTCGCCCCGAAAATGAATCCGCTGGTCGGCGGCGCGGCTCGGTTCAGCCGATAATTCCCACGCGCTTGCCCGCGCGCTCGAAGCGGCCGAGGATCTCGCTCACCTGCTCGCTCGAATGTTCGGCGCACAGCGAGCAGCGCAGCAGCGTCATACCCGCGGGGGTCGCGGGCGGGCGGGCGAGATTGACGTAGAGGCCTTCTTCGAGCAGCGCTTCCCACATCATCGCGCCCTTTTCGAGGTCGGGCATGATGACCGCGATGATCGCCGACTGCGGCTCTTCGGTACCCAGCGTGAAGCCGAGATCGCGCAGCCCCTTGTGCAGCGTCTTCGAATTTTCCCACAGGTGCGCGCGCTTGTTCGATCCGTGCATCAGCTTGCGGATGCTCGTCGCCGCGGTCGCGACGACGCTCGGCGGCAGCGAGGCGGTGAAGACGTACGGGCGGCAGACGAGCCGCAGGATCTCGAACTTCGGGTGGTTCGACACGCAGAAGCCGCCGACGGTGCCGACGCTCTTCGAAAAGGTGCCGATGATGAAGTCGACATCGTCGATCACGCCCTGCGCCTCGGCGACGCCGCGGCCATGTTCGCCGATGAAGCCCATCGAATGCGCTTCGTCCACCAGCACCATCGCGCCATTTTCCTTGGAGACGCGGATCATCTCCTTCAGCGGCGCAACGTCGCCGAGCATCGAATAGACGCCTTCGAGCACGACGAGCTTGCCCGCCTCGGCGGGCAGGCGCTTCAGCCGCTTTTCGAGCGCTTCGACATCGTTGTGGCGAAAAGCGACGATTTCGGCATCGCCCATCTTGCACCCGTCATAGATCGACGCGTGGCTGTCGATGTCGAGGATGACATAGTCGCCCTTGCCGGCGATCGTCGAAATGATGCCGAGGTTCGCCTGGTATCCGGTCGAGAACACCATGGCATGATCCATGGCGTAAAATTCCTTCAGCGCGTCCTCGCACTCCTTGTGCCCCTGATAGGTGCCGTTGAGGACGCGGCTGCCGGTGGTGCCGCTGCCGAACTTGTCGAGCGCGTCCTTGCCCGCGGCGATGACATCCTCGTCGAAGGTCATGCCCATATAATTATAGGTGCCGAGCAGGATCGTTTCGCGCCCGTTGCAGATCGCGACGGTGGGCGAGAGCACTTTCTCCATCACCAGGCTGAAGGGATCGGTAACGCCGGTCGCGAGCAGCGCCGCGCGCTGTTCGATGAGCGGATCGAATTTGGAGAAAAGGTCGGTCATATGTGAATCCTGAAACCATCCGTTCGTCCTGAGGAGCCATTGAGCTTGACGAAATGGCGTCTCGAAGGACTCTGGCCGTGCTTCGAGACGGGTCTTCGACTTCGCTCAGCCCCTCCTCTGCACGAACGGATGGGGGTGATTATCCCTGCAGCTTTTCGACCGCGGCGACGAGCTGGCCGACGGTTTCGATCTCGGCCTGCATGTTCATGCTGATGATGATGTCGAACGTATCCTCGACCTCGGCGACGAAATCCATCACCGTCAGGCTGTCCCATTCAAGGTCGCCGGCAAAGGTCGTCGCGTCGGTCAGGGCGACGCCCTTCTTGTTGAAAGGTTCGATCAGGCCGTGGATCTGGTCGGCGAGGGGGGTGCTCATGCGGGTGCGTCCCATAATGAAAAAACTGCGGGCGGGCATGCCGCGCCCCGTCCCGCTTGGCAAGCGATTGCGGCGGCAATCGGGCAGCATCTTGCCGTTCGCGGTCCTTCGTGCCATCCGGGCGAAGGTCGCCGCAAGCTGAAGGGGCAGGGAGGGGGCTGGATGGACAGCGAAAAATCGGACGCGGCGCCGGAACGGCCCGCCATATCCTTTCCGCCCAACGCGGTGCATCTCGTGCGCACCAATCAGCAGATCACGATGCAATTGTCGCAGATGGCCGATCAAAAGGCGTCGATCCTGATGGGCGCGACCTTCGTGGTCTTCACCCTCGCGGTCGGACAGGCGCGCGCCGGGGCGGGGGCCTTCACGCTGCCGCTCGCGGTGCTGGCGACCTTTTCCTTCCTCTCGGCGCTGCTCGCCATATCGGCGGTTCTCCCCCGTGTCGGCAAGGCGCCGCCGGCGGTGTTTCGCGACGGCAAGGATCATAGCAATATCCTCTTCTTCGGCCGGTTCGAGCAGATGGAGGAGGACGAGTTCATCGACGCGGTCAAGGCACGGATGCGGACCGAGGAGGATATTTACGAAACGATCCTGCGCGACACCTACCAGAACGGCCTCGTCCTCGCGCGGCGCAAATATCGCTACCTCGCCTATGCCTATCGCCTGTTCGTCGTCGGCCTGACGCTGACCTTCCTCGCCTTCGCCTATGAGATGGCGGTGACGTGGAGGGGCTAAGCCAACGATTGTTGCCTTTTTATCACCCCCGCATCCGAAACCGCGCGCGGCGCTCGCGCGCTATTGAGCGGCCGTAAAAGCGCGCCTATCCGGGCCGGCTATGCTCGAGCAGGCCCACCCCCTGACGGCGGATCAGCCGCAGACTTTCCGCGCCGAATTTCGCGCGACGCTGGCGCTCGCCCTGCCGCTGGCGGCGGCGAACCTGCTGCAGATGATGGTCCATGCGATCGACGTGATCTTCGTGGCGCGGCTCGGCGATGCGCCGCTTGCCGCCTCGTCGCTCGGCGTCTCGATCTTCGGCCTGTTGTTGTGGACCGGGACAGGGCTCGTCGGCGCCGCAGCGCCGCTCGTCGCCGCCGAACTCGGGCGGCGCAAACATGCCGTGCGCGAAGTGCGGCGCACCGTCCGCATGGCGCTGTGGCTCAGTGCGATCGTGTCCGTGCTGTTCATGGGTGTCTGCGCCGCGGGCGGCCCGATCATGCGCGCAACCGGGCAAGACCCCGAAATCACGGCACATGCCGCCAGTTTCCTGTTGATCCTGATGTGGGGCATGGTGCCGATGATCGCAGCGAGCGTGTTGCGCATCTTCGTTTCGGCGCTCGGACGTCCGACGATTGCCACCGCGATCACCTTCCTCGCGCTGTTCGTCAACGCCCTCGGCAACTGGAGCCTCGTCTTCGGCCATCTCGGCATGCCGGCCCTCGGACTGCAGGGCTCGGCGCTGTCGAGCGTCATCACGAGCACGGTGATGCTGATCGCCTATATCATCGTGATCCAGACCGACCGGCGGCTGCGCCGTTATCATCTGTTCGGCAACTGGTGGCGCTCCGAATGGCCCCGCTTCTGGGAAATGCTCCGCATCGGCACCCCGATCGGCCTCATCATTCTGGCCGAGGCCGGGCTGTTCACCGGCGCCGCTTTCCTGATGGGCCGGATCGGTGAGGCGCAGCTTGCCGGGCACACCCTCGCGCTCCAGATCGCGGCGCTCGCCTTCCAGATCCCGTTCGGCGTGGCGCAGGCGGCGACGATCCGGGTCGGCCTTTCCTATGGCGCGCGCGACCATCGCGGCATTACGCTCGCGGGGCAGGCGTCGCTGATCCTCGGTATCGGGTTCATGGTCGTGACCGCGGCGGTGATCTGGCTCGCGCCGCGGCTCGTGCTGTCGATCTACGTCGATGTCGATGCGGCGCGCAACGCCGCGCTCGTCCATTTTGCGCTGCAGTTCCTGATCGTGGCCGCCGCGTTCCAGCTGTTCGACGGCGCCCAGACGGTTGCGGCGGGCGTATTGCGCGGTCTTCAGGATACGCGCGTGCCGATGATCATCGCGGTCTGCGGCTACTGGATCGCGGGCTATGGCACCGCCATCTACCTGGGCTTCTGGACGCCGCTTGCGGGCGTCGGCGTGTGGATCGGTCTGGCGGTCGGGCTCATCGTGGTGTCGGCGGTACTGCTGATGCGCTGGGGGATGCGCGCCCGCCTCGGTCTGCTTCCGGCCTGACGCAAAAAAAGTTGATCGGCGCTGCTTGACGCCCATCTGACTCCCACCCATATGCCGGCTTGTTAGCACTCACGCCCTGTGAGTGCTAAGTCTGACATCCATTGCATTACTGGAGGGACATCCATGCAATTTCGTCCGCTGCACGACCGCGTGCTCGTCCGCCGTATCGAAGCCGAAGAAAAGACGGCTGGCGGCATCATCATTCCCGACACCGCCAAGGAAAAGCCGCAGGAAGGCGAAGTCGTCGCCGTCGGCACCGGCAGCAAGGCCGAAGATGGCAAGGTGACGCCGCTCGACGTCAAGTCGGGCGACCGCATCCTGTTCGGCAAATGGTCGGGCACCGAAGTCAAGGTCGATGGCGAAGAGCTGTTGATCATGAAGGAATCGGACATCCTCGGCGTTCTCGCCTGAGCCTGTTTGCCGATTTCAGTGTGAAGTTACGCAGTTTTCTGCGCTTTTATTAAAGGAGCATCCTCATGGCTGCCAAGGACGTTAAATTTTCGCGCGACGCACGCGAACGCATCCTGAAGGGCGTCGACATCCTCGCCGACGCCGTCAAGGTCACGCTGGGCCCCAAGGGCCGCAATGTCGTGATCGACAAGAGCTTCGGCGCCCCCCGCATCACCAAGGACGGTGTCTCGGTCGCCAAGGAAATCGAACTCAAGGACAAGTTCGAAAACATGGGCGCGCAAATGCTGCGCGAAGTCGCCTCGAAGGCGAATGACAAGGCCGGCGACGGCACCACCACCGCGACCGTCCTCGCCCAGGCGATCGTCCGCGAAGGCATGAAGTCGGTTGCTGCCGGCATGAACCCGATGGACCTGAAGCGCGGCATCGACCTCGCGGTCACCAAGGTCGTCGAAGACCTCAAGGGCCGTTCGACCGCCGTGTCGGGCTCGTCGGAAATCGCGCAGGTCGGCATCATCTCGGCCAATGGCGACATCGAAGTCGGCGAAAAGATCGCCGAAGCGATGGAAAAGGTCGGCAAGGAAGGCGTGATCACCGTCGAGGAAGCCAAGGGCCTCGAGTTCGAACTCGATGTCGTCGAAGGCATGCAGTTCGACCGCGGCTATCTGTCGCCCTACTTCATCACCAACCCCGAAAAGATGACGGTCGAACTGGCTGATCCGTACATCCTGATCTTCGAAAAGAAGCTGTCGAACCTCCAGTCGATGCTTCCGATCCTCGAAGCGGTTGTGCAGTCGGGCCGTCCGCTGCTCATCATCGCCGAAGACATCGAAGGCGAAGCGCTTGCGACGCTGGTCGTCAACCGTCTGCGCGGCGGCCTCAAGGTCGCGGCCGTCAAGGCGCCGGGCTTCGGCGATCGCCGCAAGGCGATGCTGCAGGACATCGCGATCCTGACCGCCGGCGAAATGATCAGCGAAGACCTGGGCATCAAGCTCGAGTCGGTTACGCTGAACATGCTCGGCCAGGCGAAGCGCGTCACGATCGACAAGGACAACACCACCATCGTCGACGGTGCGGGTGAAGGCGACGCGATCAAGGCCCGCGTCGAACAGATCCGCGCGCAGATCGAAACCACCACGTCGGATTACGATCGCGAAAAGCTGCAGGAACGTCTGGCGAAGCTCGCCGGCGGCGTTGCGGTGATCAAGGTCGGCGGTGCGACCGAAGTCGAGGTGAAGGAACGCAAGGATCGCGTCGACGACGCGCTGCACGCGACCCGCGCCGCGGTCGAGGAAGGCATCGTCCCCGGCGGCGGTACGGCTCTGCTGTATGCCACCAAGGCTCTCGAAGGGCTGAAGGGCGCCAACGACGACCAGACCCGCGGCATCGACATCGTCCGCAAGGCGATCGAAGCGCCGCTGCGTCAGATCGCGGCCAACGCCGGCCATGATGGTGCGGTTGTCGCCGGCAACCTGCTGCGCGAAAACAACCAGGATCAGGGCTTCAACGCCGCGACCGACGTCTATGAAAATCTGAAGGCCGCCGGCGTCATCGACCCGACCAAGGTCGTGCGCACCGCGCTTCAGGACGCTGCCTCGGTTTCGGGCCTGCTCATCACCACCGAAGCCGCGGTGAGCGAGCTTCCCGAAGACAAGCCGGCGATGCCGATGGGCGGCGGCGGCATGGGCGGCATGGGCGGCATGGACTTCTAAGTCCGCACCGTTCGGCGCTCAGCCAACAAGAAACGGGGCCGGGGGAGCAATCCTCCGGCCCTTTTCTGTCCACCCACCTTTTTCCGGGCCATTGCCAGTTCATCCGCCGCAGCATAGCTAGGCGGTCATGAGCCTGCTTCTCGCCCTTGCCGCGCTACTCGCCGATCCCGCGGCCGCCGTCGCTCCGCCTGCGCCGCCGCCGCCGCGCGCCACGATCGAACGCTGCGGCTACCGGGTGGTCCAGACCTATCCGCACGATCCGTCCTCCTTCACGCAAGGCCTGTTCTGGGACGACGGCCATCTTTACGAAGGGACGGGGCAGTACGGCCATTCGCGCATCGCGCGTCTCGACCTGGCGACCGGCAAGGCGCTCGCCGAAACGCCGCTCCCCGCCGACCAGTTCGGCGAAGGGATCACGCGCTGGCGCGACCAGATTATCGGCATCACCTGGCAGAACGGCATCGGCCATCGCTGGCGCTTCAAGGATCTGAAGCCGGTCGGCGACTTCACCTATTCGGGCGAGGGCTGGGGGGTGACGACGCTCGGCGATACGATCGTGCTCAGCGACGGGACGCCGACGTTGCGTTTCTTCGATCCCACGACGATGGTGGAAAAGCGCCGCGTCACTGTTCGCTTCGGCGGCCGCCCGCTTGCCATGCTCAACGAACTCGAGGCGATCGACGGAAAGGTCTGGGCGAATGTGTGGATGAGCGACGTCATCGTGCGGATCGACCCCGACAGCGGCGCCATCGTCTCCTACATCGACCTGACCGGGCTGCGCAAAGATGCCGGGGTCAGCGACAGCGACAGCGTGCTCAACGGCATCGCGTGGGATGCGAAGGGCAAGCGGCTGTTCGTCACCGGCAAATATTGGCCCAAACTCTACGAGATCGCCCTCGCAAACTGCGCATAGGGGCCGGCTCTAGCTTTTGAGCGCCGCTGCCATCCGCGCCGCCGCTGCGTCATAGACGCGCGCTTTCAACCCCTCGGTCACCGCG
>NZ_MEFH01000134.1:0-7991 GCF_001725095.1 Sphingopyxis sp. SCN 67-31
GCGGCGGTGGAGAAATTGCGCGAGCTGTGCCGCGTCGAGCGGATCGGCAATCGCGGCGGCGAACAGCGTTTCGACCTGGTTGAGCAGGAAGCGCCCGTCACCGTCCGCGCTGGCGATCAGCGCCGCCCGCGCGTCTGCGGTCACCGGCAGGCTCCGCCCGACGTCCGCTTCGGCCCGTTCGACAAGCAGCGCGAGCGCCGCTTCATCGAGCCGGTGCAGCACCAGCACCTGCGCGCGGCTGAGCAACGCGGCGTTCAGCGCAAAACTTGGGTTCTCGGTCGTCGCGCCGACGAGCACGACCGTCCCGCGCTCGACAAAGGGCAAGAAGCCGTCCTGCTGCGCGCGGTTGAAGCGGTGAATCTCGTCGACGAAAAGCAGCGTGCGCTTGCCCGCCGCCGCCATCTTTTCGGCATCGGCGAACGCCTTTTTAAGGTCGGCGACGCCCGAAAATACCGCCGACAGCGGCGCGAAGCGCATCCCCACCGCTTCGGCGAGCAAGCGCGCGATCGTCGTCTTGCCCGTGCCCGGCGGCCCCCACAGGATGATCGACGACAATTGCCCCGCCGCAACCATGCGCCCGATCGCGCCCTCGGCGCCGGTCAGATGCTCCTGTCCGACGACATCGGCGAGGCTGCGCGGGCGCAACCGTTCGGCGAGCGGAACCGGCCCGGTGGCATCGCCCGCCCCGGCCGGCGCATCGTCGCCGAACAGATCCCCGGCCATGCCGCGCTACCTCCGCTGCCGCTGCTTCTGGCGGATCAGCCGCAAATAGGTGTCGGCGACCGACTGATTGATCGCGTCCCATTCATAGGCCATGCTTTCGGCCAGCGCCGCCGCACCATGCGCCGCGCGCAGCCCGGCATCGGTGCAATAGCGCTCAAGGTCGTCTGCAAAGCCGGTGATTGACCCCGGATCGACGAGATAGCCCGTCTGGCCATGCTTGACGATGCTGGCGCTGCCCGTCGCGCGTGCCGCAACCACCGGCAGGCCGCATGCCATCGCCTCCAGCGTGACATTGCCGAAGGTTTCGGTGACCGACGGGTTGAACAGCATATCGCACGACGCAATCGCCCGGGCGAGATTGGGACCGCCCTGAAAGCCGACGAATTTTGCCTGCGGCAGCCGCGATTCGAACCAATCGCCCGCGGGGCCTTCGCCGATCACGACGACCTGATGGCGAACCTTGCGGCGGTCCAGCACGTCGATCGTGTCGGCGAAAACGTCGAGCCCCTTTTCCATGACCAGCCGTCCGAGGAAGGCGATGACGGGCATGTCGTCGGCAATGCCCCACGATTGCCGCCAGCTCGCCTCGCGCCGGTCGGGCCGGAAAATGTCGCGCTCCACGCCGCGCGTCCAGATGCCGATGTCATAGTTCATCCGCTGTTCGCGCAGCACTTGCGCAAAGCTTTCCGACGGCGCGATCAGCGCGTCGCAGCGCCGGTAGAGCCGGCGGAGCCATGCGACCATAATCGGTTCGAGGAAGGACAGGTTGTAATAGCGGAAATAGGTTTCGAAGCGCGTGTGCACCGAACAGGCGACGGGGATATTGCGCCGCCGTGCCCACGCCGCCACCTGCCGCGAAACACGGTCGGGGCTGGAGATATGCAGGATATTGGGCGCGAATTTCGCGATATCCTCGCGCACACGGGCCGAGAAGTGAAGCGGGATGCGATATTCGGGGCGGTTCGGGATCGCCATCGACGGCACGCTGACAAGGTCGCCGGTCGGCTCGAAATCGGGTTCGGCAACCGTCGGCGAATAGACGCGCACCGATGCGCCCTGGCGCAGCAGATAGCCGACAAGGCGGTTGAGCGCCTTGTTCGCGCCATCGACCGTCATATTGTAATTGCCGCTGAACAGCGCGATGCGAAGGTCCGAAACGTCCATCCGGTTTCCGCTAGTCTTTTGCCCCGTCAAAGGCAATTCGTCAGAAGTCGGCGCCGCGATCGGCCGAGGCTTCCAGATCGACGACCACCGGCGGATGCAGGCGCAGACGATGAACACGCTTTTCGTCGGCTTCGGTGATTTCGATGCGCCACCCGCTCGGGTGGTGCAGCACCTCGCCGACCGCCGGGACATGCCCCGCGAGCACCGCAGCGAGGCCGCCGAGCGTGTCGACATCCTCATCGACTTCGGCAAGGCGCGGGTCGATCACTTCGCCGATATCGTCTAATTCGGCGCGCGCATCGGCGTCCCAGCAGCCGTCGGCGTCGGGCACGAACAGCGCGGTCGGCTCGTCGTCATGCTCATCCTCGATCTCGCCGACGATTTCCTCGACCAGATCCTCGATCGTGACCAGACCATCGGTTCCCGAATATTCGTCGATGACGATCGCAAGGTGCGTGCGCTTCGCGCGCATTTCGGCGAGCAGGTCGAGCACGCCCATCGATTGCGGCACATAGAGCGGCTGGCGCAACAGGTCGAGCAGCGGCGGCGGCGTGCGCCCTTCGGCGAGCACGGCAAACACGTCCTTGACGTGGATCATCCCGACGACCTCGTCGAGCGTTTCGCGGTAGACCGGCAAGCGGCTGTGCCCCGCGTCGGCAAAGATGGCGACGATTTCCTCGAAACTGGCGCTTTCCGAAATCGCGATGATCTCGCCGCGCGGCACCGCCACATCGTCGACCGTCTGTTCGCCGAAGTGCAGCAGGTTGCGCAGCATCTTGCGTTCGATGGGCGACAGATCGCCGACGATGCTGCTGCCGCGGCGCTCCGCGCCCTCTTCCTCGGCCTCGTCGATGACCTCTTCGATCTGCTCGCGCAGCGACGGTTCGCTGTTACCGCCGAACAGCAACGTCCGTATTCCGGCCCACAGGCCGGATCTACTGTCCTCTTCCGATCGGGTCGAAGACCCCTGCTCGTCGGGCATGTCTCTCGCTTTTGCCGTTAATCCTGCACCGCATATGGATTGGCGATGCCCAGCGATGCAAGGGCTTTCACTTCCAAAGCCTCCATCGCCTCGGCGCCATGGTCGTCGATATGGTCGTATCCAACCAGATGCAGCGTCCCGTGGACGATCAGATGGGTCGCATGATCGGCGACTGAAACCCCCTTCTCCGCCGCTTCGCGCACGCAGGTTTCGCGCGCCAGCACGATGTCGCCGAGCAATATCTCGCCGTCGTCGCTGTTGCTCATCGTTTCGAGAAGGTCGGGCTGAACCTGCGGAAAGGACAGGACGTTGGTCGGCTTGTCCTTGCCCCGGAAATCGCGGTTGAGCGCCTGCACCTCATCATCGTCGGTCAGGCGGATCGCCACTTCGACAAGCGGCGCAGCATCGGCAAGCGCGGCGTAAGGGGTCAGCGCGAGCGCGGCCGCGGCCGCTTCGCCAGCGCGCGCCTGCCAATCGAGATCGTCGGGCCAGGGGCTGGCCTCGTGCGTTTCGACGCTCAGCATGGCCGGATCGGGGCCGCTGGCCGGCTGCGCCTATCGACGGAGAGAATCGGCGTGGTCATTGCCCCTCGCTACTGCCGCGCGGCGCCGTGCGCCATGCGAAATCGCTTGCCCACCCCCGTTACGGCGGCGTTGCTGGCACCGGCTGGGGCTGCGGCGGCGGGGTTGCCGGTATCAGGGTCGGCCCCTGCCCCGATGGCGTCTGCCGGTCACCGATCGGGAGACGCAGATCGACGCGCGTGCCGCCGATTTCGGTGCTGAGTACGGCATTGCCGTCCTCGACGCCGATACTCGTGTTGTCGCCGACCGGGATCGTGCCGACGTCGGGCACGTCGAGCGGCTGGACCGGCCCCGCGGGATCGACAGCCGGCGGCGCCTTCTTCGGTTCGGCGCCGCGGCCGCTGGCCTGTACCATGAAATCGCGCCAGATCCGCGCCGGCACGCCGCCGCCGGTCACGCCGTGCAGCGGCGAATTATCGTCGTTGCCGACCCACACGCCGACGACCAGCCCATCGGTATAGCCGATGAAATAAGCGTCGCGATTGTCCTGGCTCGTCCCCGTCTTGCCAAAGCCGGCGATCGGCAGCCGCGCCGCGCGCCCGGTGCCGCGATTGACCACCGCGCCCAGCATATCCTCTATCCCGTCATGCTCGCGCGCCGAAAAATGGCTGGGCCCCCAGACCATATTTTCGAACCAGCCCTTGTCCTCGCTCTTGAAGGCGTGCGGAACGACCGGATAGGCGTTCGCCGCCACCGCGGCATAGGCGGCGGTCAGTTCCATCAATGTCATCGTCGAGGTGCCGAGCGCCAGGCTCGGGTCGCCCTTGGCGAGCGGTGCGGTCACGCCCAGATCGCGCGCCATCGCGATGACGCGGTCATCGCCCACTTCCTGCAGCAGTCGCACCGCCGCGACGTTGCTCGACGTCGCGAAGGCGTCTTCCAGCGTGATGCTCGGCGAATAGGTGCCGCTGGCATTTTTCGGCCGATAGGTACCGGTTTCGATCGGCCCGTTGGCGATGCTGTCGTCGGGGCGCCAGCCTTTGCGCAGCGCCGCGAGATAGACGAACAGCTTGAAGGTCGATCCCGGCTGGCGCCGTGCCTGCGTAGCACGGTTGAACGGCGATGCGGCATAGTCGCGCCCGCCGATCATCGCCACGACCTCGCCATCGGGGCGCATCGCGACCAGCGCCACCTGCGATTTGCCGAGCGCGGCGCGATTGACCGCACGCCGCGCCGCCGCCTGCAAACGGGCGTCGAGCGTCGTCGTAATCGTCTGGCGCGAATAGCCGATGTCGCTGAGCTTGCGGGCCTGCGGCAGCGCCCAGTCGGCGAAATAGGTGCCGGTGGGCAGGTCGTCGCGCTCGCGCACGTCGATACGCGGCGGCCGCATCGCTTTCGCCTCAGCCGCGGTCAGATAGCCCTCGCGCGCCATCGCCTGCACGACCAGCCGCATCCGCTTTTCGGCCAGATCGGGGTTCTTGGTCGGGGCGAGCCGCGACGGCGCCTGCACCAGCCCTGCCAGCATCGCCGCCTGCGCCGGGGTCAGCTTTTCGGGCTGGCGATAGAAATAATGGAGCGACGCGGCGCGCAAACCATAGGTGTTATCGCCGAAATAGGCGTTCGACAGATAGCGCTCGAGGATCTCGTCCTTGGTCAGCCATGCCTCGAGCCAGAAGGCGATCAGCGCCTCGCGCGCCTTGCGGCCCAGCGTGCGCTTGGGCGTCAGGAAGGTGAATTTGGCGAGCTGCTGCGTGATCGTGCTGCCGCCCTGCGTGCGGCCGCCGGTGACATTGCTCCACACCGCCCGCGCGACGCTGCGCGGATCGACGCCCCAATGATTGTAGAAACGGCGGTCCTCGATCGCGATGAAGGCCTGCGTGACATGATCGGGCAGGTCGGCGACCTTCACCGGCTTGTCGACTACCGCGCCGATGCGCGCGATCGGGGTGCCGTTCGATGCGAGCAGGGTAATCTGCGGCGGCGCGATCGGTTCGAGCGATTTCGACAGCGGCGCCGTAATTGCCAGCCAGCCGACGAGCAGGATGAAGAGAATCGCAAAGGCCGCAAAACCGCGCGACAGCCAGCGCAGCCATCGTGGCCGCGGCTTCTTCGCGCCCGCCGGCGTCGCAGGCGTTTCGGCAGGCGGAAACAGCGGTTCTTCAATCGCCGGGGGCGGCGGATCATCGGAAAAAGGAAAAGCGGCCATTCTTCGCGCCGTATTACACGCCCAATACAGAGCGCGCAATCGCTCCTGCGGCGAAGCGCGATCGGGCGGGGCTTCAGTGCATGTGGCGCAGCTTGTCGGGGTTACGCACGACATAGATGCCGACGACCAGCCCGTCCTCGATTTCCAGCGCGGTCGTCTGATATTCGCCGTCGGCCTCGCGCGTCACGAAGCCGGGCAGTCCGTTGATCGTCCCGACCTCGACCAGCGTCGAGGCATATTTTCCGAACAGGACCGCCAGGCTGCGATGCACCCGCATGACGAGGTTGAAGCCGAGTACCGGCTGCATCGCCGCGGGCCGCTTGCCGCCGCCATCGGACCACATGCCGACATCGGCCGCGAGCAGATTGCCGAGCGCGCTCATGTCGCCGCTCCGCGACGCCGCGAAGAAGGCGCTGGCGATTTCGAGTCCGCGCTCGCGCTCGAGCCGATAGCGCGGGCGCGCGTCGCGGACGTGGGCGCGGGCACGGGTCGCGAGCTGGCGCGTCGCCGCCGCATCGCGGCCAATCGTCGCCGCGACTTCGTCGAACCCGACGCCGAAGACGTCATGGAGCAGAAAGGCCGCGCGTTCGAGCGGTGACAGCCGTTCGAGCGCAAGCATCAGCGGCAGCGTAACATCGTCGTCGGGCTCCTCGCCGACAATCGGATCGGGAAGCCACGGTCCGACATAGGTTTCGCGCCGCACCCGCGCCGATTTGAGCTGGTCGAGACAAAGCCGCGTCACGGTGCGCCGCAGAAAGGCAGCAGGTTCATGCACCGACGCACGATCGGCGCCGAGCCAGCGGATGAAGGCATCCTGGACCACATCCTCGGCATCGGCGACCGAGCCGAGCATGCGATAGGCGACGCGCGTCAGCAGCGGACGCAGCGGATCGAAACTCGCCGCCGCATCCGCCGCTTCCGCATGCGAAGGTGCCGTCGCTGTCACGCGGCGCGCGCCGGCTGTTCGAGCCAAAGGTCGAAACCGACCGCGATGCGGTTCCATCCGTTGATGATGTTGATCATCAGCGTCAGCTTCACCTGTTCCTCCGGCGTGAATTCGGCCTCGAGCGCCGCCTTGGCTTCGCCCTGTGTGTGCCCCTGCGACAGACGCGTCAAGGCGTCGGTCCAGGCGAGCGCCGCGCGTTCGCGGGGCGTATAGCAGGGCGCCTCGCGCCAGGCCGAAAGCAGATAGATGCGCTGCTCGCTCTCGCCGCCGGCGCGGGCTTCGGCGGTGTGCATGTTGATGCAATTGGCGCAGCCGTTGACGATCGAGGCGCGGATCTTGACGAGTTCGGTCAGGCTTTTCTCGAGGCTGCCCTGCACGGCGAGCGAAACCGCCATCCACTGCTTCATCAACTGCGGCGCTGCGGCGAAGGGTTCGGTTACCTTGGTCATGTCATCACTCCTTTGTTCGGGTTGTGCCGACATGACGAGGCAGCGCCGGTCGATTGTGACATGGCGCGCGAAAAAATTTCGCGACGACGCTCTTTTGCGATAGCTTCGCGCATCGACAACGACCGAAGGGGCGTGTGATGAAGTTTCTCGATGGATATCGTGAACAGGCCTGTGCGCTGCTGCGCATCGTCGCCGGCCTGCTGTTCCTCGCGCATGGGGTGCAAAAATTCTTCAATTTCCCGACCGATTTTCCGATGCCGCTCAACCCGATGCTCTATGCCGCCGGAACGATCGAACTCGTCGCGGGCGCGCTGATCATCATCGGCCTGTTCACGCGGCCCGCGGCCTTCATCGCCAGCGGCATGTCGGCGGTCGGCTATTGGGTCGTTCACGCGCCGAACGGGCTCTATCCGATCGTCAACGGCGGCGAGACGATCATCCTCTATACCTTCATCTTCCTGTTCATCGCGACGCGCGGCGCCGGGATATGGAGCATCGACGCCAGCCGCTCCAAAGACTGAACAGCTTTCGCGTCAGGGCGCCGTCGCTCTCAGCTTCCCGGCCCCTCATAGGCTTCGACGATCCGCCCGACGATGGGATGACGCACCACGTCGGCGCTCGTAAAGCGGCTGATGTTGATCCCTTCGAGCCCTTCGAGCCGCGCGACCGCATCGGCGAGGCCTGATGTCGCGGGCAGCGGCAGGTCGACCTGTTTCGGGTCGCCGCAGATCACCATGCGGCTGTTCATGCCGAAGCGGGTGAGGAACATCTTCATCTGCGGGATCGTCGTATTCTGCGCTTCGTCGAGGATGATGAAGGCATCGGCGAGCGTGCGCCCACGCATGAAGGCAAGCGGGGCAATCTCGATCTCTCCGCTCGCGATGCGACGTTCGACCTGCTCGGCGGGCAGGCAATCGTGCAGCGCGTCGTAGAGCGGACGCAGATAGGGATCGACCTTTTCCTTCATGTCGCCAGGCAGGAAGCCGAGCTTCTCGCCCGC
>NZ_MEFH01000135.1:0-7948 GCF_001725095.1 Sphingopyxis sp. SCN 67-31
GCCGCGTAATATGCCGGATCTGCCCGGCAAACATCTGAAAATGTTAGGAAAAACTGGAGCGGGCGAAGGGATTCGAACCCTCGACCCCAACCTTGGCAACTTGAACGCGACCCTCTTCGGCTGCTTCTTTTTCTACGCTACCGCCCTATAATTGCTTATTTTCTTGAGATTATCGCTGCGGCGCCCTATCCTATCCTAGCCGCTGAAACGCCGTACAGCGCTGACAATTTGCTGACAATGCCTCGATTCGAGATTTTGTCAGCAAGAGGATTGAGAGCATGCCGACGAGCAAGTTGACAAAACGCACGATCGACGCGGTCATTTCGCCGGCCTCGAAGCAGCTCATCTATTGGGACACCGAGATCAAAGGATTCGGGCTACGCGTCCTTCCCTCGGGCCTGAAGACGTTCATCGTTCAGTATCGCAATGCAGAGGGCATTCAGCGCCGGATGAACCTCGGTCGCTTTGGCGTTCTTACGGTCGAACAGGCGCGCGATCTCGCCCGGCTCAAGCTGGCCGCCGTCATAGTCGGGCAGGATCCGGCCGATGAGGCTCGTCAGTCGCGCAACGCGATGACGGTCGCAGAGATGTGCGACTGGTATCTCACCGAAGCTCGCGCCGGAAATATCCTCGGCCGGAAGAACCTTCCCATCAAGTCTTCATCGCTCGACATGGACGAGAGTCGTATTCGGACCCACATCATTCCCTTGCTTGGAAAGCGCGTGGTCAAGCATCTGAAGATAGCGGATGTCGAGCAGATGCAGACGGACGTAAAGAACGGAAAGACGGCGAAGCCGCGAACCGGGGGGCGTGGCGGAAAAGCGACCGGTGGCCCTGGTGTTGCCGGGCGGTGCGTTGGCACGCTCCAGGCCATCATCGGGCACGCCAAGCACAAGGGCCTGCTGGAGGTTCACCCGACCCATGGCGCGAGGAAACTCGCCGGAAAAAAGAAGACGCGTCGGCTTAGCGTCACGGAACTCGAATTGCTCGGGAAGGCGATTGCCTATGCCGAGATCAATGGCGAGAATCCGGTTGCGCTCGGCGTGTTGCGAACCTTGCTGCTGACCGGATATCGCCGACAGGAAGCGCAGGCTATGCATCACGACTGGCTACATGCAGATCGTGGATATGTGGCCTTTCCGGACACGAAAGGCGGCGCGCAAATTCGCGCCATCGGGCCTGCCGCGATCCGAGTACTCGTCGCGCAAGCCGGCATTGCCGGCAATCCCCACACGTTTCCATCGGCAGTGGGAAGCGGGCCCTTCACCGCCGTTAGCGAATGCCTCAAACGGGTTTGCGGTCTTGCGGGAATAAAGGGCGTCACTCCGCATACGCTTCGGCACACGTTCGGCAGCGTCGCCGGCGATCTTGGTTTTTCCGAACTTACGATCCGCGCCATGCTCGGCCATGCGTCGCAGAATGTCACGCAAGACTATGTCCACATCGACGAAGCTCTGAAGTTGGCTGTGCAGCGGACGTCGAACGAAATCGATCGCCTGCTCCGTCGCGGCGCAGCAATGCTTCGAACCACTGATCTGGCAGCGTAAACGCCACGCTGAAAAGGAGCAGGTCCGCCGCCGACTCCTCGAATGAGATAAATGCCCTTACTCATTGGTCACCCCTCTCGTTGTAAACGAGATGCGCCAGGATCACAGCCATTGGCCACTAGCCATCCGTCAGTGTTCAGACTGGAATCCGGCAAGATCGGTCAGCATTTGGAAGAACTTCGCGGATCGAGAACTGGCCCACCAGGACGCGACTCGCGGTGAAGAATGATCGCCGAAAGGGAACAGAGTTCGGTCGTCCGGCATTCATTCCATAACCCGCAATCGGAATTGCTTTGCCGCATCATACGAAAGGAGCAAGAGCCATGAACGGCGACATGAAAAAGCATGGATCGAGCTACGGCCGGTTTGCGGCGATGATCGCGACGTCGACCATTGTCATGTTCGGCCTGATGTATCTGAACAGCTACGCGCTCGATCATATTTACTACAGCCAGACGAGAGCTTGGATGGCGGTCTATATGGGCGCCGTGATGGCCATCATCATGCTTGGCTTCATGTGGTCGATGTACAATAACCGCCGAATGAATGCGATCATCGTGGCCGCCAGCCTGATCGTCTTCGCAACCTCGTTATGGCTCGTTCGCAGCCAGCAAACCGTCGACGATGTTTCCTACATGAAGGCGATGATCCCGCATCATTCGATCGCCATCATGACCAGCGAACGGGCGAAGATTCGCGATCCCAGGGTCCGCAAGCTCGCCGATGGCATCCTCGAGGCGCAGGTTCGGGAAATTGATGAGATGAAGGCATTGATAGTGGATCTCGAGCGGCATCCGATTGCCGCAGACGCGCCGTTGCTGCCCGATTACAGGGAGCGATAGATCCAGCGCAAAATCATCTGGTCCGGCGGCAAATCTCGCATCTTTTGCGAGACCTGATGATGCCGGCACAGCTGGGTAAAATGCCGAGCAGCCATCAACCGCCATTCGTACCGCAGGGATGCGCCATCCCCATTATTTCATCTCCGAGCTTGTTCGCGCTAGATTCGCGTCCGAGATTATGTATCGCAACTATATGACTGCAAGTGCCAGCGCGGCTCCAACGGTCCCGGCAACGAGCGCGAGCGGAGGGCAGCGAAATCGCAGCACAATCAGCAATCCGACGCCCACTATTAGAGCATCGGCGAAAGATTTTACGCCGGACGTCCAGAGCGGGTCATAAAGCGCGGCCGCCAGAATGCCGACGACGACCGCATTGACCCCCATGATCGCGGCCTGCGCGCGAGCATTTTTTGCGATCGCCGCGCGAAACGGCAACGCGCCCGCGACGAGCAACAGCCCTGGCAGAAAAATTGCGACGATGGCGATCAGTCCGCCTGCGAGTGGCGCATCCGGTGAGCCGACGGCTCCGAGGTAGGCCGACAGTGCGAACAATGGTCCTGGCAGAGCCTGCGCCGCGCCATAACCGGTCAGGAAAGCCGTATCGTCCACGAAACCCGGGACCAGTTCAGCGTGGAGCAACGGCAGAACGACGTGACCGCCCCCAAATACGAGCGCCCCGGCGCGATAGAAAATACCCGCAAGCTCGAAGAGCGAGCCGCCCCGCCCGGCAACCGGGAGAAGGAGAAGAATAGTGGCAGCCCCCGTCAGCATCAGGAAACTGGCTCTGCGCGTCGGAATCCACCCGCCATTCCCTATGCTGGACCGGACTTTCGGCGTGCAAACAAGCAGCCCGGAAAGAGCGCCAAGCGCAATGAATCCGATCTGCGTCACAGGCGACGCCAGAACCAGCATCCCCGCCGCCGCGGCCAAAGCGATGGTTCGGCGAGACCAATCGGGCACAAGGGTCCGCGCCATCCCGAAAAGCGCCTGAGCCACAATGGCAACTGCGGCAAGTTTCAGGCCGTGCAGCACTGCAGTCGCCATGTCGCCTTCGAGATGGCCGGCCATCGCGGCAAAGCCAAACATCAGCGCTGCCGAAGGAAATGTAAATGCCGTCCATGCGGCAAGCCCGCCCAACGGACCTGCGCGCATCAGGCCGAGCGCAAACCCCGCTTGGCTCGAAGCGGGGCCAGGAAGGAACTGACAGAGCGCCAGCAACTCGGCAAAACCGCTGTCGTCGATCCAGCGACGACGGATGACAAGCTCGTCACGAAAATAGCCCAGATGTGCAATCGGCCCGCCAAACGACGTCACCCCGAGCTTCAGGAAGGCCGCAAATACTTCGCGGGCACTGCCAGCGCGAACAGATGGCCGCTCGTTGCCCGATATATCCTCCATGCCTCCAACTAGTCTCACTGTCTTCTCAACTCAATTGGCCGGTACACAAACCGCTCCGCGGATTGGTGCTAGCGGCAATGTAAAGCGGCCCATCAAGCACCTCCTTGCACCGCAGGACGCGCAGCGTGCGATCCGCCTGGTCCGCTCGCGCGCCGGCGAACTCAAGATCGGTCCCCATAAGATTGGTGTCATAGGCTTCTCAGCCGGCGGGTATGTGGTCGCCCAGACCAGCAATATATTAGAAGCAGCCTATGAGCCGGTCGACGAAACAGACACAGGGAGCAGCCGGCCTGATTTTGCCATCGCGATGTTCCCCGGCCACCTTTGCCGAGCCAGGTTTCTTTGAAAAAAAGGAGCACGCCGCTGCGCTCGACGAGCGGACAAGGACGCTCGTCATTTCGTTGCGACATCGACGATTGGCAGCCTTCTCTTTTAACTAGCTGGGAAACCGTGAAGTTGTATAGACGACCTATGAGTCCTTCGCCCACTCGGAAGCCCAAAGTTTCAATGCCCAAGCCCCGAGAGGCAATGCCTTCCCTCGACCATGCCGGTGATGAATCGACACCACGCTACGTTGTTATCAAGCAGAGTATTTCCGACGCCGTTCGCGATGGTCGCCTCCAACCAGGCGACCGTGTTCCCTCGGAAGCAGAACTAGTTCAACAATTCGACGTTTCGCGCATGACGGCGAATCGTGCTCTCCGCGAGCTACAGGCTGCCGGTGTTGTCGTGCGGCGCGCTGGAAGTGGCTCGTTCATCGCGGAGCCGAGGCCGATCGGCCAGATGATCGAAATCCGCAACATCGCCGAGGAAATCCGCGAGCGAGGTCATGCCTATCGTGCCAGCGTGATCCAGAACCGGGAAGAGCGCGCCAATGTCGACACGGCGGCGCTGCTCGAAGTTTCGGTAGGGACCAAATTATTCCATTCGATCATCGTCCATCACGAGGCCGAATTCCCGATTCAGATCGAGGAGCGTTTCGTCCTCGCGTCGATCGCGCCCGATTATGGCACGCTCGACTTCACACGGATGACACCGAACGAATATCTGACGTGCATCGCGCCGCTCGAACGGGTCGAGCACCGTGTCTGTGCGACGATGCCCGACGAACGAATGCGTGGCATGTTAGGGCTGTCCGCGAGCGAGCCGGTACTCCAGATGACGCGCCGGACATGGAGCCGGTCGCGTCTCGTGTCGCATGCCTGGCTGACACACCCCGGCACCCGGTTCGAACTGTCGGCCGCCTTCTCGATCGACGATTGACGCCGATCAGCTGGTTCGAGCGACAACCACAGGTTTGCGACGGCGTAGCCAGCGGAAATCGGCGCGACTGAAGCTTTTGAACAGCAGGTAGAAGCCGGTTCCGGAAAGCCAGAGTACGCCGAAGGCGACGAAGATGATCAGCGGATGATTGAAGCTCTTCCGGTTGATGTAGTCCATATTGTGGAGCATCCAGAAGAAGTCCCATGTCCGCCAGGTATCGCCACGCATCACCAGGAAACGAGCGGTGTCGAGCGAAACATAGGCACTGCTGTTTTCGGCGTCCGCGAAATCGACGCGCCACATCGCGCCTTCATGGTCGCGCGATTCAAGATTGGGTTTGGCGAGCACACTTACGTTGCGGATCGGCGCCTCGTTCATCATCGCCGCGACATCGCGGGCGACCTGCTCGTCGACCCGAATATCCTCGCCGCTCGTCGCATCGACAAGGCGTGTGCCCCCGGCGGCGCGGACCTCATAGACCGGCCGCGCACCGAGATCGCGCAGAACCACGCCAGTGACGGGTTCGCCGCGCGGCAGGGCGGCGACATCGAAATATTCGCCGGCGGGCAGCGCGTGCGCGTGCGACATGCCGCCGCCGTGCCCGCCGACCTTGTCCTTGTCGAGCAGCGCCATCACCGAACCGCTGAGCGCCCAGAGCAGGAACTGCAGACCGAGGATCAGCCCCACCCATTTATGGATACGCCGGAAAAAGAGCGGGGTCAGCCGGATGCGTTTCATGCCTGCTTCCTTTTGCGGCGTTTGAAAGACCAGATCAGCAGCCAAGCGCCGGAGAGCGCCATCGCAAAGGCGCTCCAGGTCGCGACGCGGAGCAGCGGATTGTTGACGTCGGTCCGCTCGTCATAGTCCATAATATGCAGCATCCACGCGAAGTCGAAAACGCGCCACAGCGCGTGGCGGCGCGAGATGAGCTCACCCGTCGCCGGCGACAGATAGAGCGTCGGCCGGTTCCAGCCTTCGAACTCGACCTGCCAATATGGTGGCTTGCGCGCCTGCATTTCCTGAGGTGCCTCGGTCAAAAGTCGCACCGAGACGATCTTGCCGTCACCCGTGTAGATGCGCCGTGCCTGTTCGCGGACCTGGGACTCGGTCAGGGCAGGCAGCGGCGCACCCGAACGCGCGTCGAACAGGCGCGCGCCTTCAGGGGTCTCGGCGCGCCAGACCGGTTGGCCGAAAAAGCGCTGGAGACGGATTTCGGACACCCCCGGCGCGGCCGCGACGACCTTCGACGGCGCTGCGAGGCCATCGAGGTCGAAGGGCTGGGCCACCGGGGAGCGCACCAGATGATCGCCGTGGATGGTGTCGATGTGAACGACCACCATGTAGAAGCCGGTCAACGTCCAGAGCAAAGCCTGGACACCCACGACCAGCGCCAGCCATTTATGCGTTCGCCGAACGAGCAGCGGCCAACGTATCGCCATCTCCTGGTTCCTCAGAAGGCGGTGCGGAAACCGACATAGAAGCGCCGTCCGAGCAGATCGTAGGTCATCGTGTCGGTGTTCGCATCGGTGAAGCTCTGGATATAGGGCGCCTTGCGATCGAAGACATTGTCGACGCCGACCTGGAAGCGCGTCTTCTCGTCAATCTTGAAGGCGACCTGGAGATTGTGGTAGAAGACGTTCGGCGTGCTGTAGCCGATTTCGCCGGGCGCCGCATTGAAGTCGGTCGCCTTGCCGATCCATTGGGTCGACCAGGTGGCGCTGACGCCATCCTTCTCGGCGGTCAGCACGCCATAGCCGCGCCATTTGGGATAGCCGCCATTGCCGCCGCCGATGAAGCCGTCGAAATCGATCGGGTCGCCGCCGGGGAACGGCAGAACGACATATTTGTTGAGATAAGTCAGGTTGACGTCGAGCGAGATGTTCACGCTGCCGATGCCGCCCGCATAGACGAGCCCCAGATCGAGGCCATTCATCTCCTCGCGCCCTGTATTGATCGGCTGCGCGGATAGGAAGGTCACTTCGCCCGTCAGCGGGCTGCGCGTGAAATCGTCGCAGAAAGGGTGCGACAGATTCTGGCTCGCATAGCATATCGACAGCTTGGTCGATCCGGGGATGGCGCGAATCGCATCCTTGATCTTGATGTCGAACCAGTCGGCGGTCAGCGACAGACCGGGAACCAGCCCTTTGGGCGAGATCACCGTGCCGACGGTCCAGGTCGTCGAGCTTTCGGGTTTCAGATTCTCGTTGCCGCCGACCGTGGTGAGGATCGTCGTGCCGAGCTGCACATAGTTGGCGGGAACACCCGACGCCTGGCAATTGGCGATCAGCGTCGCATTACCGCTCGTCGAATAGCGCGAACAGGGATCGGTGGTGGTCAGATTGCCTTCCGATACGCCGCCGTAAAGTTCGGGCACGTTGGGAATGCGGAAGCCGGTGCCATAGGTCCCGCGCAGGCGGAAGCTGTCGCTGATCATCCAGTCGAGGCTAGCCTTGTAATTCCAGTCGCTGCCGAACAGATTATAGTCCGAATAGCGCACCGCGCCGTCCAGCGTCAGCGCCTCGAAGAAAGGCTTGCCCGCGAGGATCGGAACCGACAGCTCGAGATAGGCTTCCTTCGCCGTGGTCGAACCCGAAATCGGATCCTGCTGGTTCGTGTTGGCAATACCGAGCACGGTCAGCGGATCGGGATCGCGCCAGCCCTTTTCCTTGCGATAGACGACCCCTGTCGCAAAGGAGACGGTGCCAGCTGGCAGGTTGAACAGGCTGCCGTTGAGATCGGCGGTGACCGTCGCCAGTTCGTTGCCGCCGCGATCGCGCGAGGTGAAAAGGATATAGTCGAGAACCTCGGGGGTCAGGTCGCCGGCGCCCAGATAGTCAGCGCAGGGGATCGCAGCTCCAACCGTCACGCTGCACTTGCTCGGGTCGATCGAGTTGCGAA
>NZ_MEFH01000136.1:0-7945 GCF_001725095.1 Sphingopyxis sp. SCN 67-31
CACGGCAGCGGCGCTGACGGGGCCGTGCGCATCGGCGACCGAGACGACCGGCACCGCGAATGCGGCGGTGGTGCGGCCGAACACGCTTATCAAGACCGACGACCTCGATTTCGGCACGATCGTCAGCGGCGCGACCGGGGGCACGGTGACGGTCAATCCGGCAACCAATGCGCGCAGCTCGGCTGGCGGCGTCACGCTCGCCGGCAGCGGCGCGCAGCGCGCGGCTTTTCAGGGCACCGGCGGCCTACTGCTGATCATCGTCAGCGGCAGCAATTCGGCGACGCTGACCCGTGCCGGCGGCGGCGCGCCCGCGTTGACCGCCACGCTGACCCGTGCGATGACGACAAGCGGCGGCGGCATCATCCTGCTCGGGTCGAGCGCGACGCTGCTGCCCAGCGGGGTGCAGACCTATTATGTCGGCGGCACGCTCAGCGTCCCGGCGAACCAGCCCGAGGGCGATTACAGCGGCACCTTCACGCTGACGGTCAATTATCTCTAGCCGGTCCTAGCGCACCCTGCGCCCCGTCCAGATGACCCGGCCGACGAGCCGGATCGCCGAGAGCGGCAGATCGTCCCAGCTCCGATAGTGCGGATTGTCGCTGATGACCGACACGCGCCCCGGCCCCGGCGCGCGGGCGATGCGTTTGACCATCAGCACATCGTCCATCCGCAGCACATAGATGCCGTCGCGCAGCCGGGCGGCCGCATCGCCGCCATCGACCAATATATCGTCGCCATCGCCCAGCGTCGGCGCCATCGAATCGCCTTCGACGCGAATGATGCTCAGCGCGCGCGGGTCGGCGCCCAGATCGCGCAGCCAGCGCGGATCGAAGGCGACCTCGCCTTCCACCGCTTCGCCATCGACGCTCGCGCCCGGCCCCGCCGAAGCGCCGATCGCCAGCTTGGGCACCAGCACGAGGTCGCGGCCGCGCGCGCGCGGCGTCGGCGCGGCGACGCGCAGCGCCGGGCCGCCCAGCAGCGCCTCCGACACGCCCAGATAGGCCGCGATGCGCGCCCGGTCCTGTTCGCCCAGCCGCCGCGGTGATCCGCGCTTGATATATTGCTGGATATAGGCGGGGTTGCGCCCGATGCGCGCCGAAAGCTGGGCATAATCCACCCCCTTTTCGGTCAGCAGCCGGTCGAGCATCCGGCGCGGGTCGTCGTCGATATCGGTCACGGACTGGTCCTTCCTATTTCGTCTCTAGCAATAGGATTTTTCCTAGACAAGTAGGAAAATGCCAATCAAATAGGAATTATCCTATTGAGCGAATCGTGGGCAGGGAGATGATGATGCAAGATATTCTGCTGGAACGGATCGAGGCCTTTCTGAAAGAGGCCGATATGCCGCCGAGCGTGTTCGGCCGCGCCGCGGTCCACGACCCGCGGCTGGTGAGCGACCTGCGCGGCGGGCGGATCTGTGGCCGCGCGGTGATCTGCCGTGCGGAACATTTCATGAACAAATGGCGTGCCGACTTCCGGGCGGGCCGCGTGACACCGATCGGCGACCGCCGCGTCGGCACCCGCGTCGGCCGCCGCGTTGGCGGCCCCGCCGACAAGGGGCGCCGCGCATGATCCGCTGGTCGCCCACCGCCCCCGCGCGCCCCGCCTGCCCGCACCGCCGCATCGCGCGCCTGCTGACGCGCCTGCTGCCGCCGGGAGCGCAGCTCGGCGCATCGACGATGCGGCCCTGGGCCAGCGCCAATTTCGTCGGCGCGCGCCACCTGTTTCCGCTGACGCTCCCCGCCGGAACCGCCCTCACCGATCTTTCGGCGCGGCTCGCCGCCTTCGACTGGCGGCTGGCCGGCCACATCGTCGCCGATGTCGCGGTCGAGGCGCAGCCAGGCGGCCTACGGGTCGAAATATTGAGCGTGGAGGATTAGCCGCCAGCTCGCGGTGTGCGAATAGCCGGGTTTAATGGCCGAGGCGCATCGCGACCGACGCGAGCCACGCTTCCTGCGCGGCCGCGGGCATCGGCCCTCGCGGCGCGCGCACGGCGTCGTTCATCGCGTCGAGATAGGTCAGAACGGCGGCGCGATAGCCGCCCCCGGCCACCGCCGATTCGAGCTGGCTCGCCAGCGTTTCGACGATCGCGAAGCCATGATCGCGCGCAAGGCAACGAATGTCGTCGACCCCCTGCACGATCTGGGTCAGCGCACAATGCGGCAACGCTTCGGCAAGCGCGCCGATCTGCCCGGAAATCCGGTTTTCGATATCGGTGAAAAAATCGGCCTGGGTACGCATCGTCCACCCCCTGTCCATAAAGGGAGGATGCGCGCCTTTGGTTAACGCCGGGTTAGCGGTGGGTGCGCGCGAATTCGCGCTGTTTGCAGCGATACATGTCGCGGTCGGCGGCGGCGAGCACGTCCGATTCGCTCATCCCGGTCTGCAGCATCGCGACGCCGAAGCAGGCCGACAGGCGAACCTCCTGCCCGTCATAGTTGGCGGGCTCGGCGCTCAGCACCTCGGCCAGCCGTTCAATCTGCGCGCGGGCGCCCTTTTCGCTCGACTGATCGAGGATCAGCCCGAATTCGTCACCGCCGATCCGCGCCGCGACATCGGTCGACCGGATCGACGCCGACAGGCGGCCCGCGATCTGCATCAGCGCGAAGTCGCCGGCGGCGTGCCCCAGCGTGTCGTTGATCTGCTTGAGCTGATTGACGTCGATGAACACGACCGCCGCGCTTTCGGCATGGCGTTCGAAGCGCGCGAGGCGCTGGTGAATCGCGGTCAGGAAATAGCGGCGATTGAACAGCGGGGTCAGCGTATCGCGTTCGGACACGCGTTCGAGCTCCGCGACCGCGATCTTCAGGATGCGGTTCTCACGGCGCAACGCATCGCGTTCGCGGCGCATTTCGCGCAACTGGTCCTCGATGGAGTCGACGGATACGAAACCGGCCCTTTCGACCGCGATCCGCGCCCCCCCTACGCTATCCATTCCCTATCCCCGATGCGCATCCGGTGGGTCGCCGGCAGGACGCCGGCAGGATGGGCATGGCGGGCAGGTTAGCCACGACTTGATACCAAGACGTAAACGCGGTGCCATTTTGGTGACATTGCCCGCGCGCGGTCGAGTCGCTAGGGGGATGGCAGCGGCGATTCATCGCCCGGGCAGGAGGGACGGAATGGGCGACGGCGCAGCCAGCGCGAAAGCCAGCATCGGCGTAATCATGGGCAGCCAGTCGGACTGGCCGACGATGGCGCATGCGGTCCAGATCCTCGAAGAATTCGGCATCGCGCACGAGGTGCATATCGTCTCCGCGCACCGCACCCCCGACCGGCTCGTCGCCTATGCCAAGGGCGCCGCCGACCGCGGGCTCCAGGCGATCATCGCGGGCGCCGGCGGCGCCGCGCATCTGCCGGGCATGGTCGCGGCGATGACGCGCGTTCCCGTGCTCGGCGTGCCGGTCCAGTCGGCGGCGCTCAGCGGCGTCGACAGCCTCTATTCGATCGTCCAGATGCCCGGCGGCGTCCCCGTCGCGACCTTTGCGATCGGCAAGGCGGGCGCGACCAACGCGGGGCTGTTCGCCGCCGCGCTGCTCGCCAACACCGATGCGGACCTCGCCGCGCGGCTCGATGCGTGGCGCGCCAAACAGACCGACAGCGTCGCACCGACGCCCGTGCGCGAAGGCTGACCCGCTTTGCTTTCCCCCGGATCGACGATCGGCATCCTGGGCGGCGGCCAGCTTGGCCGGATGCTCGCGGTCGCCGCCGCGCAGCTCGGCTACAAGGTTCATGTCTATGCCCCCGACGCCGAAAGCGTCGCGGCCGAAGTCACCGCACACCACACGCAGGCGGCGTGGGACGATGAACCGCGCCTCGCGGGCTTCGCGGCCGCGTGCGATATCGTGACCTTCGAATTCGAAAATGTCCCGGTCGACACGGTGCGTTTCCTGTCGGGCCATGTCGCGGTCCATCCGGGCGGCAAGCCGCTCGAAATCGCGCAGGACCGGCTCACCGAAAAATCCTTCGTCGCCGATCTCGGCGGCCGCACCGCGCCTTTTGCCGCGGTGCCGACGCGCGCGGCGCTCGATAGCGCGCTCGCCGCCATCGGCACCCCCGCGATCCTCAAGACCGTGCGCATGGGCTATGACGGCAAGGGACAGGCGCGAATCGCCGCGCCCGCCGACGCCGATGCGGCGTGGGAGGCGATCGGCGGCCAGCCCGCGATCCTCGAAGGTTTCGTCGCCTTCGACCATGAATTTTCGGTGATCATGGTGCGCGGCATCGACGGCGAAACGCGCTTTTGGGACAGTTCGGCGAATGTCCACGAAGGCGGCATTCTCGCCGTCTCCAGCCTGCCGCCGCCGTCCATCGTCCTCGACCAGCAACCCGCGGCGCGCGCGATGATGGCGGCGATCGGCGATGCGCTCGACTATGTCGGCGTGCTCACCGGCGAATTTTTCGCCACCGACGCGGGGCCGGTGTTCAACGAGATGGCGCCGCGCGTCCACAACAGCGGCCACTGGACGATCGAGGGCGCGGTGACGAGCCAGTTCGAAAACCATATCCGCGCCGTCGCGGGCCTGCCGCTCGGCGATACGGCGGTGCCGCTGCTGCCGGTGACGATGCACAATCTGATCGGCGCGCAGATCGAAAAGATTCCGGCGCTGCTTGCCGACGGCGCCGCGCACGTGCATCACTACGGCAAGACCGAGGTGCGCGACGGGCGCAAGCTCGGCCACGTCACTTGGGTTGGAGCCTCTCCCCGATGAACCGCCCGGATATCACGCTGGTCCTTGCACGCGCCGCCAATGGCGTGATCGGTGCGGGGGGCAAGATTCCCTGGCACCTGCCCGCCGACCTGCGCCGCTTCAAACAGCTCACCATGGGCCGCCCGATGATCATGGGGCGCAAGACCTTCGACAGCCTGCCCACGGTGCTGGAGGGGCGGCGCCACATCGTCCTCACCCGCGACGCGGGCTGGCAGGAGGAAGGCGCCGAACCCGTCGCCAGCGTCGAGGAGGCGCTGCGCCTCGCCAATGCGCCGCAGGCGATGGTGATCGGCGGCGCCGAAATCTACGATCTGTTCCTGCCGCTCGCGACGCGGATCGAATTGACCGAGGTCGCGATCGAACCCGCGGGCGATGCGACCATCGCCTATCCCGATCCCGCCGACTGGCAGGTCGTGGCGCGCGAGGATCATCCGGCCGACGACGCGGGGCGCCCGGCCTACAGCTTCGTCACCTTCACGCGCAAAGCGGGATGATGGCACGCGCAAAGCGGGACAATGGGGGAGAATTGACATGCGCCGCTGGCTGATCGGCATCGTAGCACTGCTCGTCGTGGGGGCGGCCGCCTTCTTCCTCCTCGCCCCCGGCATGATCGAGCGTGGGCTCAACAAGGTCGACGGCAAGCCGCTGCCGACGGTCAGCGCGCGCGCCGCCGCGCTGCACAAGACGCTGACGATCGTCGATCTGCACAGCGACAGCCTGCTGTGGGGGCGCAATTTCCTGAACCGCGCGACCCGCGGCCATATGGACCTGCCGCGGCTCGAAGAGGGCAATGTCGCGCTCCAGATCCTCTCCAGCACCACCAAGTCGCCAAAGGGCCAGAATTACGACGCCAATGGCGACGACAGCGACAATATCACCCCGCTGGTGATCGCGCAGCTGCAGCCGGTGCGAACGTGGAACTCGCTACTCGAACGCTCGCTCTGGCACGCGACGAAGCTGCACCGCGCCGCCGCGGCGTCGGACGGCAAGCTGATGGCGGTCGCGAGCCCCACCGAACTCGACGCGCTGCTCGCCGCGCGGCGCACCAAAACCCCGCCGCCCGTCGGCGCGATGCTCAGTGTCGAGGGGCTCCACGATCTCGACGGCAATATCGACAATCTGGACAAGCTCTACGGCGCCGGCGTCCGCATGGCGGGGATCACCCACTTCTTCGACAATATCTTCGCCGGATCGATGCACGGGCTGAAAAAGGGCGGCCTCACCCCGCTCGGCCGCGACCTGATCGGCCGGATGGAAGCGAAGGGGATGATCGTCGACATCGCGCATTGCAGCCACGCCTGCGTCGCCGACATCCTCAAGATGGCGCGCCGTCCCGTCGTGTCGAGCCACGGCGGGGTGCAGGCGACGTGCAAGGTCAACCGCAACCTCACCGACGACGAAATCCGTGGGCTGGCCGCGACCGGCGGCGTCATCGGCATCGGCTATTGGGACGCGGCGGTGTGCGACACCTCGCCCGCCAGCGTCGCCAGGGCGATGAAGCATGTCCGCGACCTCGTCGGCATCCAATATGTCGCGCTCGGCAGCGATTATGACGGCGCGACCACCGTCCGCTTCGACACATCGAAGCTGGTTCAGGTGACGCAGGCGCTGCTGGACGCGGGCTTCAGCGACGACGACATCCGCGCCGCGATGGGCGGCAACGCGCTCCGCGTCATCCGCGCGGGGATCGTGCCGCTGACGCCGCCGGCCCGATGACCCGATTTCCAAATCCGTTGGCCCTGAGCGTGTCGAAGGGCCGTCCTTCCTTCTGGCGAGGTTGAAAGAAAGAACAGTGCTTCGACAAGCTCAGCACGAACGGAAGAGAGGGTGGCCATGATCCGCCTCGACGGCCACGAACGTATCGAGGGTGCGCTGCGCGGCGGCGTCATCGCGCTCGGCAATTTCGACGGCTTTCACGCCGGGCACCAGGCGGTGGTCGGCCGCGCGGTGCATCATGCCAAGGACGACGGGCGCCCCGCGATCGTCGCGACCTTCGACCCGCATCCGGTGCGCTTCTTCAAACCCGACGTGCCGCCCTTCCGCCTGACCACGCTCGACCAGCGGCAGCAATTGTTCGGCGCGGCGGGCGCCGACGCGATGCTCGTCCTCCCCTTCGACGCCGCGCTCGCCGCGACGACGGCGGAGGATTTCATCACCGAACTGCTGCTCGAACGCTATGGCGCGGCGGGGGTTGTCACCGGCGCCGATTTCGTCTTCGGCAAGGGCCGTGGCGGCGATGTCGTGACCCTCGCCGACCATGCCCGCCGCCTCGGCTTCTTTACCGAGATGGTCGCGCCGGTCGACGACAGCGCCGAGGTGATCTCGTCGAGCCGCATCCGCGACGCGCTGCGCGCGGGCGACTGCGCGACCGCGGCGCGCCTGCTCACCCGCCCCTTCACGGTGCGCGGAACCGTCCAGCATGGCGACAAGAACGGCCGCCTGCTCGGCTTTCCGACCGCGAACATCGACATGGGCACCTATTTGCGCCCGCGCTACGGCATCTACGCCGTCACCGGCCGCCTGCCCGATGGCCGCACCCTCAAGGGCGCCGCGAACCTCGGCATCCGGCCGAGCTTCGATCCGCCCAAGGAATTGCTCGAACCGCATTTCTTCGATTTCGACGGCGACCTCTACGGTCAGGAAATCGACGTCGAATTCCGTGCCTTCATCCGGCCCGAGGCGAAGTATGACGGGATGGACGCGCTGATGGCGCAGATTGCAGCGGATTGTGACGAGGCGAGGAAGCTGTTGAGTCCCCTCTAAATCCGTTCGTGTCGAGCGAAGTCGAGACACCCCACGGGCCGGCGCTGCCAATTGGCATCTCGACTTCGCTCGATTCGAACGGAATCGAGGGTGATCCGACTGTTTGCTCCCGCGCAAATCTGCGCTAAGCGCCGCGACCATGACCGACAGCACGCCTACCGCAGAACAGCGCGATTACCGCGACACCGTCTTCCTGCCCAAGACCGACTTCCCGATGAAGGCCGGCCTGCCGCAGAAGGAACCGCAGATTCTGGCGAAATGGATCGAGGGCAATCTGGAAGGGCAGATTCGCGAAAGCCGCAAGGGCCGCGACCAGTTCATCCTCCACGACGGCCCGCCCTACGCCAATGGCGACATGCATATCGGCCATGCGCTCAACCATATCCTCAAGGACATGGTCGTCCGCACCCAGACGCTGAAGGGCAAGGACGCGCCCTACGTCCCCGGCTGGGACTGTAACGGGCTGCCGA
>NZ_MEFH01000137.1:0-7874 GCF_001725095.1 Sphingopyxis sp. SCN 67-31
GCCGAGCTTCGCCGCGCCGTAATTGGCCTGGCCGAAATTGCCGTAGAGGCCGGTCGACGAGGCGGTCATCAGGATGCGGCCATAGGCCTGGTCGCGCATGATGTCCCAGCACGCCTTGGTGACGTTGGCGCTGCCGAGCAGGTGAACCTTCACGACAAGGTCGAAATCGTCCATCGTCATCTTCGCGAAGCTCTTGTCGCGCAGGATGCCGGCGTTGTTGATCAGGACGTGGACGCCGCCCCATTCTTCCTTCGCCTTGGCGACCATTTCGACCATCTGCTCATATTCGGTGACGCTGCCGCCGTTCGACATGGCGGTTCCGCCGGCGGCGCGGATTTCCTCGACCACCTGCAGCGCGGCGTCCGAATGGCCGGTGCCGTCGCGCGCGCCGCCGAGGTCGTTGACGACGACCTTTGCGCCGCGCCGCGCGAGTTCGAGCGCATAGGCGCGGCCCAGCCCGCCGCCGGCGCCGGTGACAATGGCTACACGTCCGTCGAATTTGATCGCCATGATGATCTCCTGAATTGAGCCGTCCGCGAAGCGTTGCGGAAGAAAACGGGGATGTCCTTAGCCGTTCGGGCCGTGCTGGCAAGGGGGAAGGACACAAGGGCGATATTCATCGAAATGTCATTCAAATGACGTGCAACTGTCATCTATCGGTCATACGGCCCCCGAATAGCCACCCTTTCGCAATGGAGCGATTTCGATGCGCCTCGCCTGTCCAGCGGCCCTGCTCGCGACCACGATGCTTTGTCTGCCTGCAACCGCGCACGCCCAGGCCATGACCGCCGAGGAGGCTTCGGCGCTCCGCGCGGAACTCGCCGCGCTGCGGACGCAGGTGGAGAGGCTGGAGGCGCGGCTCGATGCGGCGGACGCGGGATCGCCGGGCGCATCGCCTTCCGCCTCCGCACCCGCCCCCGCGGCATCCGCCGCACCGGTGACGACGTGGAAGGGTGCGCCGGAGATCGGCAATGCCGACGGGTGGAGCTTCAAGCCGCGCGGGCGGGTGCAGATCGACGTCGCGGGCATCGACACGCCCGGCGCGACCGGAAACCGCGGCGGTATCGGGAGCGAATTTCGCCGTGTCTATCTGGGCGTCGACGGCAAGATTCCGGGCGGTTTCTCCTATCGGGTCGAGGCGGATCTGGCGAACGGATCGGTGGAACTGACCGACGTCTACCTCACCTATGGTCCGGGGCCGCTGTCGGTCACGGCGGGGCAGGTCAAACCCTTCTGGTCGCTCGACGAGATGACGAGCGACCTGTTCACCAGCGTCATGGAGCGCGCCGCCTTCACCCAGGCGTTCGGTTTCGAACGCCGTCTGGGCCTGTCGGCGCAGTATAAGGGCAAGGCGTTCCTCGCGCAGGCGGGCGTCTTCGGCGACAATGCCAACGACCTGCTCGACGATGCCAACAACAGTTTCGGCGTCGACGGCCGCGCCGTGTGGATGCCGAAGTTCGGCGACACGCAACTCCATCTCGGCGGGTCGGCGCATTGGCGCGACTTCAACGATTCCGCGGCGACGACCCGCTATCGTGCGCGCCCGTTCGCGCACACCACCGACGTCCGGCTGGTCGATACCGGCGCGATCGCGGCGACCGGCGAGCGCGGGCTGGGGCTGGAGGCGGCGCTGTTGTCGGGGCCTTTCCATGCCGCGGGCGAAACCTTCTGGCAGACGGTCCGGCGGCCGGGGCTTCCCGATCCGACCTTCTTCGGCGGCTATGCGGAGCTCGGCATGGTGCTGACGGGCGAGAGCCGGACCTACAAGGACGGCGCCTTCGACCGACTGAAACCGTCCAGCCCGATCACCGCGGGCGGGATCGGCGCGTTCGAAGTGAACGTGCGGTACGACCATCTCGACCTCAATGATGCGGGCATTGTCGGGGGACGGCAGAGAGCGGCCTTGGTCGGGCTGGTCTGGGCACCGATCGACTATGTCCGCAGCACCGCCAACTACGGCAGGCTGTGGATCGACGACGCACACATCGCGACGGCGGCGGGCGACCGCGATTATTCGGCGGATACGTTCGGACTGCGGACGCAGATCGATTTCTGACGGGCGGCTTTGAAAGGGGCGGCGGGCGTTCCCCGAATTCGGTCATCCCGGACTTGATCCAAGATCCATTTACTCGACGCTGGTGAATGGAACCCGGATCAAGTCGGCCATTATCCCTTTCCGGCAAGCAACCGTTCCCCGGCGGAAGCCGGGGCCCAGATGGCACAGCGCTGCTTCGCATGGACCCCGGCTTTCGCCGGGGAACAGCTCCTGACTTGCCTGAATGGTATATATGCCGATCAAGTCCGGGATGACGATGGGGGCTCCGGTCTATCCCTGCAGCCGCTCCATGATCCCTATACATTATTCGCCGCATCCAGCGCATAGCCTGCCGAGCGCACGGTGCGGATGATATCGGCGGTGCCTGGCAGGTTGATCGCCTTGCGCAGCCGGCGGATATGGACGTCGACCGTGCGCAGCTCGATGTCGCTGTCCTGCCCCCACACGCTGTCGAGCAACTGCCCGCGTGAAAAGACGCGGCCCGGATGCTCCATGAAATGGCGCAGCAGGCGGAACTCGGTGGGGCCCATGCTCACCAGCCGCCCGTCGCGCACCACCTTGTGCGCGACCGAATCGAGCTCGATGTCGGCATAGGTCAGCATCTCGCCCGCCAGCGCCGGGCGCAGGCGGCGCAGTACCGCCTGGACGCGCGCCACCAGTTCGCGCGGGCTGAAAGGCTTGGTTACATAATCGTCGGCGCCGGTTTCGAGACCGCGGATGCGATCCTCCTCCTCGCCGCGCGCGGTGAGCATGATGATCGGCACGTTCGCCGACTTGGGGTTGCGGCGCAGCCGGCGGCATACCTCGATGCCGGGCAGGCTCTCGATCATCCAGTCGAGCAGCACGATGTCGGGCACCCGTTCCTCGACCAGGATCAGCGCCTGTTCGCCGTCGGGGGTCTGGCGCACCGAAAAGCCTTCGCGTGCGAAATGCCAGACGATCAGTTCGGCGATCGCCTCGTCGTCCTCGATCAGCAGCAGGTCGGGCTGCGGCATCAGCCTTGCTCCTGCTCCGCGGCGCCATCCTCGGGCTGCTCGCCGCGCTCGCGCTCCTCCATCCGCTCGCCGGTCACGACATAATGAACCATTTCGGCGATGTTGGTCGCGTGATCGCCGATCCGTTCCAGATTCTTGGCGACGAACAGCAGATGCGCACTTTCGGTGATATGCTTCGGATTTTCCATCATGAAGGTGACGAGCGCGCGGAAGATGCTGTTATAGAAATCGTCGACCGTCTTGTCGCGGATCGTCACCCGCACCGCGAGGTCGGCATCGCGCGCGGCGAAGCTGTCGAGCGCGTCATGGACCAGTTCGACGACGAGCGACGACATCGACATCAGCAGCGGGATCGCCTCGATCGAGCGGGTCTGGTCCATCAGCGCGACGCGCTTGGCGATATTCTTCGCATAGTCGCCGATCCGCTCGACGACCGACACGATTTTCAGCGCCGCGATCATCTCGCGCAGGTCATCGGCCATCGGCGCGCGCAGCGCGATCGTCTGGACGGTCAGTTGCTCGACCTCGGTTTCGAGCGCGTCGATCTTCTTGTCGCCTTGCACGACCTGCGCCGCGAGGTCGAGGTCGCCCATGTTGAGCGCGGTCATCGCCTGGAGCAGCGCCTGTTCGGCGCGGCCGCCCATCTCGCTGATCAACCCGCGCAGGCGGTTGAGGTCCTCGTCGAAGGCCTTGACGGTATGATCGTTGACTATTGCCATCATGCTGTCCTTTCGCGCCTATGGCTCAACCATAGCGGCCGGTAATATAATCCTTGGTGCGTTCCTGCTTCGGGTTCGTGAAGATATCGGTGGTCTTGCCGTACTCGACCAGCGTCCCGAGGTGGAAAAAGGCGGTGCGCTGCGACACGCGCGCCGCCTGCTGCATGTTGTGGGTGACGATCACGATCGCATATTTGCCGCGCAGTTCGTGGATCAGCTCCTCGATCTTCGCCGTCGCGATCGGATCGAGCGCCGAGCAGGGCTCGTCCATCAATATGACTTCGGGATCGACCGCGATCGCGCGTGCGATGCACAGGCGCTGCTGCTGGCCGCCCGACAGCGCGGTGCCGCTTTCGTTCAGCCAGTCCTTGACCTCGTCCCACAGGCCGGCGCGGGTCAGCGCGCGCTCGACGATGACGTCGAGGTCGGCCTTGTTCGCCGCGAGCCCGTGGATGCGCGAGCCATAGGCGACATTGTCGTAGATCGACTTGGGAAAGGGGTTCGGCTTCTGGAACACCATGCCGACGCGCGCGCGAAGCTGCACCACGTCCATCGACGGCGCATAGATATCCTCGCCGTCGAGTTCGATGCGGCCGGTGACGCGCGCGCTCGCGACCGTGTCGTTCATCCGGTTGAGCGAGCGCAGGAAGGTCGACTTGCCGCAGCCCGACGGGCCGATGAAGGCGGTGACGAGGTCGGTGCCGACGTCGATCGACACGTCCTTGATGGCCTGCTTTTTGCCGTAGAAGACGTCGACGCCCTCTGCCCGCATCTTGGGGTCGGCGATGATAAGATCGTCTTGGGTCATGATCACCAGCGCTTTTCGAACTTGTTGCGAAGATAGATGGCCAGCGCGTTCATCGACAGCAGCACGATGAGCAGCACGATGATCGCGGCGGAGGTCTTTTCGACGAAACCGCGGTCGACCTCGTCCGACCAGAGGAAAATCTGCATCGGCAGCACGGTCGAGGGGGCGCAGATGCCGTTCGGCACGTCGCCGATAAAGGCGCGCATCCCGATCAGCAGCAGCGGCGCCGTCTCGCCCAGCGCGCGCGCCATGCCGATGATCGTGCCGGTCAGGATGCCGGGCAGCGCGAGCGGCAGGACGTGGTGGAACACCACCTGCACCGGGCTGGCGCCGACGCCGAGCGCCGCGTCGCGGATCGACGGCGGCACTGCCTTGATCGCGTTGCGCGCGGCGATGACGATGACCGGCATCGTCATCAGCGCCAGCGTGAGCCCGCCGACCAGCGCGCTCGCCTGGCAGAGCCCGAACCAGTTGATGAACACCGCGAGCGCGAGCAGGCCGAAGATGATCGACGGCACCGCGGCCAGATTGTTGATCGACACTTCGATCAGGTCGGTCCAGCGGTTCTTGGGCGCATATTCCTCGAGATAGAGCGCCGCGAGCACCCCGGTCGGAAAGGCGATCAGGAAGGCGATGACGATCGTCAGCACCGACCCTTTCAGCGCGCCCCAGATGCCCGCGACCGCCGGATCGGTGGCATCGGCGTTGCGGAAGAAGGGCCAGTGGATTCCGGTCGACAGCCGTCCGTCGCGTTCCAGCGCATCGACCCGCGCGCCCAGTTCGCCCTTCGCGTCCTCCTTGGCGGCAATGTCGATGGCGCTCGACGCGGGCAGTTCGAACACCGTCCGGCGCTTGAGGAGATCGGGATCGGCCTTGATCGCGCTGCGAACCTCTTTCCACGCATTCTCGCTGATCAGCGCCGATCCGCCATCGCCCAGCGCCTCGTCGGCGGCGAAGGCGACGATGTCGGACAGGCCGGCGCCCGCGATCGCCTGATCGGCGTCGGGATCGGACAGGCGGGCGGGGTCGATCACCAGCGGCGTCGTGCGGAAATCGACCGGCACCGCGACATGCGTGTAGGTGAAGCCGCGCGCGCCGTTGCCGACCATGACGATCAGCAGGAAGGCGAGAAAGCCGCCCGAAAGCAGCACCGCGCCCAGTCCGAGCGCCTTGAAGCGGCGCTCGGCGGCGTAGCGCCTGGCGATGCGGGCCTGCATCGCCCGGCCTTTCCAGTCGGTGGGGGCGGTTTCGCTATTCATAGGCTTCGCGATACTTTTTGACGACGCGCAACGCGACGATGTTGAGCAGCAAAGTGACGAGGAACAGCACGAGGCCGAGCGCGAAGGCGGCGAGCGTCTTGGCGCTGTCGAATTCCTGATCGCCGGTGAGCAGCTTGACGATCTGCGCGGTCACGGTGGTGACGCTGGCGAAGGGGTTGGCGGTCAGGTTGGCGGACAGGCCGGCGGCCATCACCACGATCATCGTCTCGCCGATCGCGCGGCTGACCGCGAGCAGGATGCCGCCCATCACGCCGGGCAGCGCGGCGGGGATCAGCACTTGGCGGATCGTCTCGTTCGGTGTCGCGCCCAGCGCGAGGCTGCCGTCGCGCATCGCCTGCGGCACCGCGTTGATGCTGTCGTCGGCCATCGACGAGACGAAGGGGATGATCATCACCCCCATCACGATGCCCGCCGCGAGCGCGCTCTCGGTCGACGCGTTGGGGATGCCGAGCATCACCGCGAACTCGCGCAATGCCGGTGCGACGGTCAGCGCGGCGAAATAGCCATAGACGACGGTCGGCACGCCCGCGAGAATCTCGAGGCACGGCTTCACCCATTTGCGCACCGTCGGCGCGGCATATTGGGTCAGGTAGACGGCGGTCATCATGCCGATCGGGATCGCGACGATCATCGCGATGATCGCTCCGATCAACACCGTCCCCCAGAACAGCGGAATGCCGCCGAACGTGCCGGGCTGCGGCGCGCCGCTCTGCGGGTTCCAGTTGGTGCCGAACAGCAGTTCGGTCGCCGGAACGAGGCGGAAGAAGCGGATCGATTCGAACAATAGCGACAGCACGATGCCGAAGGTGGTGAGGATCGCGACCAGCGACGCGAGCAGCAGCACCCCCATTACGATCCGCTCGACCCGCGTCCGCGCGCGAAAATCGGGACGAATGCGCGTGAAGGCATAGAGGCCCCCCGCCAGCCCCAGCGCGAGCATCGCCGCGATGCCGATCCACGCATATTCGCGCGTCGCCTCGGCATAGGGCCGGACCAGCGGCGCGGCGGCGGGGAGGCGCACCGCGGCCTGCCTGCCCTGCGCGACGCCCCGCGCGTCGGACAGGATCGCCCCGCGCTCGAAACCAAAGGCGGGCAGGTCCTTCGCCGCTTCGCTGGTCAGCACCTCGTTGGTGATCAGCGCCGGCGAGACGCTTGTCCACACGGCGAGGAAGATCGCGGCGGGCGCGAACAGCCACAGCGCGACGTACCAGCCATGATATTGCGGGCGCGAATGCAGCTTCGTACCCGTGCGGCCCGCGAGCATCGCCGACCGCGCGCGGCCGGCCAGCCAGCCGATCAGCGCAAGGCCGAGGATCAGGAGCAGAAGGGCGGCGGGGTTGAAGGTCACGGAGTAATTTCGGCCTATCTTGTTCCGTTCGCATCGAGCGAAGTCGAGATGCCCCTCGGCCTTGCGCGTCTTCGATGGGTGTCTCGACTTCGCTCGACACGAACGGGGTCAGGGAAAATCGGTGGTGGGGGAGAAGCTTATTTCAGCACCGACCCGTCGAGCGGCGTCATCGCCTTCGCCGCCGCGGCGGCCGCGTCCGCCACCGCCTTCGGCGACACGATCAGCCCCTTGGGCGCCAGATAGCCGCCCTCGGCCGCGCCCTTCAGGATTTCGGCGACATAGTCGGCCAGGCCGGGGATCACGCCGACGTGCGCCTTCTTGACGTAGACGAACAGCGGGCGCGATCCGGGATAGCTGCCGTCGGCGATCGTCGCATAGGTCGGCGACACGCCCTGCACCGGCACCGCCTTGATCTTGTCCTTGTTGGCGTCGAGATAGGAAAAGCCGAAGATGCCGAGGCTGCTCGGGTTCTTGTCGAGCTTCGAGATGATCAGATTGTCGTTCTCGCCCTGCTCGACATAGAAGGGCGCGCCGCGCAGGCCGGTGCACACCGCTTCATGCTTGTCCTTGTCGCTGTCCTTCAGCGCCTTCATCGCGGGGTCGGCGTCGCAGCCCTTGCCCATGATCAGTTCCTTGAACGCGTCATAGGTGCCGCTGGTCGACGGCGG
>NZ_MEFH01000138.1:0-7836 GCF_001725095.1 Sphingopyxis sp. SCN 67-31
TGGCGATCACCGACGTCGTGATCGGCGCGATGGTGCGCGCGAGCAGGCTGCTGTCGTCGAGGCTGGCGACGCGCAGCGCCAGATCGAAGCCTTCGGCGATCAGATCGTGGCGCGCATCGCTGAGCGTCAGTTCGATCTCGACCGCGGGATGCTCGGCCATGAAGGCGGCGAGCGGCGCGCCGAGCACCTTGATCCCGAAACTCATCGGCGCCGCCAGTCGGATCGGCCCGGCGAGGTCGAAGCGGTCGCCATGCGCCGCCTCGGTCGCGGCGGTCGCAGCGGCCACCATCGCCCGCGCCTCCTCTAGCAGCCCGGCGCCCGCCGTCGACACGGTCACCGATCGCGAACTGCGATGGAGCAAGGTGATCCCGAGCGACGCCTCGAGCCGGCTGACCGCCTTGGACACGCTGGCCTTCGACAGGCCAAGCGCGCTTGCCGCGGCGGTGAAGCCGCCGCTGTCGGCCACCGCCACGAAACAGGCCCAGCCTTCATAATCGGGAAGCGCCACAAAATCCTCCAATTGGAAACGATAGGTTTCGATCTACGCTATTTCAGAAACAAATGCATCGCCTATCTTGGCCTCAACACGCCGCCCCCGATGTCCGGGATGGCGGCCAGAAAGGAGATGCCCGATGATCGACATTCGCAAGTTCGACACGCTGGGCCACGCCAATCACGGCTGGCTCGACGCCCGCCACCATTTTTCCTTCGCCGGCTATCACGATCCCGACCGCATGGGCTGGGGTGCGCTGCGCGTCTGGAACGACGATGCCATCGCGGCGCAGGCCGGCTTCCCGCCGCACCCGCACCGCGACATGGAAATCATCACCTATGTCCGCACCGGCGCGATCAGCCACCGCGACAGCATGGGCAACAGCGGCCGCACCGCGGCCGGCGATGTCCAGGTGATGAGCGCCGGCACCGGGGTGACGCACAGCGAATTCAACCTCGAGGACGAGGAAACCACGCTGTTCCAGATCTGGATCATCCCCGATCGCGATGGCGGCAATCCCGGCTGGGGCCAGCGCGAATTTCCGCAGGCCGACCGTTCGGGACGCTTCGTGACGTTGGCCAGCGGGATCGAGGGTGACGACGACGCGCTACCGATCCGCGCCGATGCCCGGGTCGCGGCCGCGACCGTGACCGCGGGGAGCCGCGTCGCCTATGATCTGGGCGCCGGCCGCCACGCCTATCTGGTCGCCGCCAAGGGCCGCATCCGCATCAACGGACAGGATGCCGATCCACGCGACGGCATTGCAATCCGCGACGTCGCAACGATCGAGGTCGAAGCGCTCGACGATGCCGAACTGGTGCTGGTCGACAGCCTCTGATCCCACCCCCTCGGGCCGCCGCCTGCCATCCCCCTCCCTTGCGGCGGCGGCCCACCCCTCTCCCTCCCGACTGAAAGGAAACCGAAGATGGCAAAGATTTTGGTGCTCTATTATTCGAGCTATGGACATATCGAGCAGATGGCCGACGCCGTCGCCGAAGGTGCGCGCGCCGCGGGTGCCGAGGTCGATATTCGCCGCGTCGCCGAAACCGCGCCCGAGGCGGTGGTAAAGGCCGCCGGCTTCAAGACCGATACCGCGCATCCGCTGCTCGGCGATCCCAAGCAGCTTGCCGACTATGACGCGATCGTCGTCGGTTCGCCGACCCGCTTCGGCCGCATGGCCAGCCAGATGGCGAGCTTCTGGGACACCGCCGGCGGCGTCTGGGCGCAGGGCCTGCTCACCGGCAAGGTGGGTGCGGCCTTCACCTCGACCGCGTCGCAGCATGGCGGACAGGAAACGACGCTGTTCAGCATCCTCACCAACCTCCTCCACTTCGGCATGACGATCGTCGGGCTGGACTATGGTTATGCCGGGCAGATGGGCGTCGATGAAGTCAAGGGCGGCGCCCCCTATGGTGCGACGACGCTCGCCGATGGCGACGGATCGCGCCAGCCGAGCGAAGCCGATCTCGGCGGTGCCCGCTATCTGGGCGAACGCGTCGCGAAAACCGCGGCGAAGCTCGCGGCCTGACCCCGATGCGCCGTCTGCCGAGCCTCTTTCTCTCCCACGGCTCGCCGATGATGGCGCTCGAGCCCAGCCCGGCGCGGGACTTCCTCGCCGGGCTGGGCGCCCGCTTGCCGCGTCCGCGCGCGATCCTGGTCGTCTCGGCGCATCACGACGCACAGTTCGAAGGCGGCCGGGCGACGGTCACCGCTTCGTCCGCGCCGCCGACGATCCATGATTTCGGCAATTTCCCCCAAGCGCTGTTCGACATGCGCTATCCCGCGCCGGGCGATCCGGCGCTTGCGCAGCGGACCGTGGACCTGCTCGCCGCTCAGGGCCTCGCCGTCGCCGCCGATCCCGACCGCGGGCTCGATCATGGCGCCTGGGTGCCGCTGTCGCTGGTCTATCCCAAGGCCGATATTCCGGTGGTGCAGCTTTCGATCGCCTCGCATGCGCCACCCGAATGGCATTATGCGCTGGGCCGTGCACTCGCGCCGCTTCGCGATGAGGGCGTGTTGCTGATCGGTTCGGGCAGCATCACGCACAATCTTCGCGCGCTCTTTTCGGCGCGCCTGCCAATCGGCGCACCCGCGCCCGCCTGGGTCACCGGCTTCACCGACTGGGTGGCCGGACATATGGCGGCGGACGCCGTCGACGAGGTGCTGCACGCCGTCGAACGCGCGCCGCATGGCCGCGACAACCATCCGACGATGGATCATATCCTGCCCTTGTTCGTCGCGATGGGTGCGGGGACCGAAGCGGACGGCCTGCACGCCGCACGGCTCCATGCCAGCACGACCTATGGCCTGCTGGCGATGGACGTTTACGCTTTCGGCGAAGGAGCGGCCCGCCTATAGGCGGGCGATGCTTCTTTCTGACCATATTCTGTTCCTCGATGGCGAGGCGCTTGTCGTCGACAAGCCCGAAGGCCTGCCCGTCGATCCGCCGCGCGACGGCAGCCTCAGCCTCGAAAACCATCTCGACGGCCTGCGTTTCGGCTTCAAGCGCTGGCCGCTTGCCGTTCACCGGCTCGACCGCGACACCTCGGGCTGCCTGCTGCTCGCGCGCAATCCCAAGGCGCACGGCCGTTTCACCCGCGCGTTCGAAGGGCGCGAGGTCGAAAAACAATATCTCGCGATCATCGACGGCGTGCCCGATGGCGATGGCGGCACCATCGACCTGCCCCTCGCGAAGACGTCGACCGCGGAGACCGGCTGGCGCATGGTCGTCGATCCGAATGGCAAGCCGTCGGTGTCGCACTGGGAAAAGCTTGCCGTTGTCGACGGGCGGGCGCTGCTGCGTTTCCGTCCCGAAACCGGCCGCACCCATCAGCTTCGCGTCCATGCGCTCGAGGGGCTGGGTCTGCCGATCGCTGGCGATCCCGTGTACGGCAACGGCCGCGGCAAGGACCGCACCCTGCTCCACGCCGAGCGGTTGGTGGTAAAACGTGACGTCAAGCCGTCAATAATTGCCGAAGCTCCCTTCCCCGCGCGCTTCGCCGCGCTCGGCTTTTCACCGCCCGAAGGCGCCGCCCCGACCCGTGGCTGACATTCCCGAAGCCGCGATTTCGGAAAAATTCCTCGCCGGCACCGGGCCGGGCGGCCAGAATGTCAACAAGGTCGCGACCGCGTGCCAGCTTCGCGTCGATGTGTTCGCTCTCGGCCTCCCGCCCGACGCCTACCGCCGTCTCAAGACGCTCGCGGGAAGCCGGATGACGGCGGCGGGAGAACTCGTGATTCTGGCGCGCAGCTATCGCACCCAGGAAGCCAACCGCGCCGATGCGCGCGCGCGGCTGAACGAGCTCGTCGATGCGGCGCTGGTCCGGCCTGAAAAGCGGATCAAGACAAAGCCGAGCAAGGCGGCCAGGGCGCGCCGCGTCGACGGTAAAAAGGCGCGCAGCGCGGTCAAATCGATGCGCGGACGCGTGCGATCGACCGACTAGGGCCGGGCGGGCATGCACCTCTATCGCCTCGACGCGACCGCCGAAATCGCCGCGCAGGCGCTCGGTGCCGATGCAGGGCGCGATCCCTGGGCCGGCGGCTATGTCACCCCCGGACGCCCGGCGCCGGTGGTCGTCGGCGACGGAAGCGCGCAGAGCCGCCCGTGGCTGCGCCCCAAGCTGTGGGGCGTCCCGCCGCCGCCGCGCGGCGACCAGCCGGTGACGACGGTGCGCAACCTTTCGAGCCCCTTCTGGATCGGCACGCTGCGTCATCCCGAACTGCGCTGCCTAATCCCCGCGACCCGCTTTGCCCTGTGGTCGGGGGCGGCCGGCGCGCGGCGGCAGCTGTGGGCCGCGCTTGCCGACCGGCCGGTCTTCGCCTTTGCCGGCATCCATCGTCAGGGCGAGGACTGGCCGAGCTTTGCGATCCTGACCGTCGAACCGAACCGCCTGCTTAGCCATCACAGCGCGCAGGCGATGCCGGTCATCCTCCGCCCCGGCGATTATGCGCGCTGGCTGACCGCCGACTGGCGCGACGCGGCCAGCCTCGTCCGTCCCTTTCCGGGGCAGGAGATGACGCTGGCCGAACACCCCATGGTATAGGCGATTTTCACCAATTCCGTCGACTTTGCGTTCACCAGCGCGGCGCTAAAAATGCGAATCGATAATCCGACCAGTGGGATTGAATACAGTGGCCAACGCCTGCACGACCGACACCGAAGATCTTTCGCCGCAAGGGCGCCGCGCCGAACGCGCCACCGTCCGCGGGCGCGCGCGCTATCGCGAAGCGGGCTTCAACCCGTTCGACGTCGAACTGTTCGACCTGTCGTCGACGGGCTTTCGCATGATCACCTTTTCGCGGCCGCAGATCGGCAAGCAGATATGGGTCAACCTGCCGGGCCTGCAGCCGCTCGAAGCGGTGATCCGGCGCGCCGACGGCAACAGCTTCGGCTGCGAATTCGTCTATCCGCTCCACCCCTCGGTGGCGGCGCACATGCAGTCGAAACTGCGCTAAGCTTCCGGCTTTTCCGACTTTTCCAATATATGCTTCCACTCGTCGGGCGTCACGCGCCCGACCGACAGGCGCGACAGGCGGATAAGGTCCATGTCGGCAAGCTTGGGGTCGGCCTTGATCGCCGCCAGCGTCACCGGATGCGCGAGCGGGCGCACGGGCGCGACGCGCACGATGACCCACGGCGATCCTTCCTCGGCGGTCGGATCGGGCGCGCTTTCCTCGGTAATGCGCATGATCCCCACGCATTCCTTGCCGATATTGCTGTGATAGAACAGCGCCTCGTCGCCGACCTTCATCGCCATCATGTTCAGCTTGGCGCTGTGGTTGCGCACGCCGTCCCACATGCCCGTGCCGTCCTTGACCAGGTCGTCCCAGCCATAGACGTCGGGTTCGGATTTCATCAGCCAATATTGCTTGCCCATGGCGGGGGCCTAGCCCAGCGCGCGCCGACGCGAAAGCATCCTTTTCCTCTTTCGCAACCGCGCCGACCCGCCTAAATCCTGATTCATGTCAAAGACGCGCCCCGGCGGGACCGGCATGGCGCGCCACAGCACCAACAAATGGACACACCCCTTATGACCGCTGCCGTTCCCGTTATTTCCATGTCGCTGCCCGACGATCGCTTCGCCCAGGATTTCGGCGGATCGTTCGAACGCTTCGGGTTCGCGATGATTACCGATCACGGCATCGACCCGGCGCTGATCGACGACGCCTGGACGAAAGCGAAGGAATTTTTCGCGCTCCCCGAAGCGGCGAAGCGCGCCTATCATATCGCGGGCGGTGGCGGCGCGCGCGGCTACACTCCTTTCGGCACCGAAATCGCGAAGGGCGCGAAGGAAGTCGACCTCAAGGAATTCTGGCACGTGGGCCGCGACCTGCCCGCCGGCCACCCGCTTGCCGCGCAACAGCCGAACAATGTCTGGCCGGCCGAAGTCGCGGGCTTTCGCGAAACCTATGACCGGCTGTTCGCCGAATTCGACCGCGTCGGCGGCAAGCTGCTCTCCGGGATCGCGCGCTACCTTGGCCTCGCACCCGATTTCTTCGACGACACGGTGAAGGACGGCAACAGCGTGATGCGCCTGCTGCATTACCCGCCCGTCGAAGGCCCGGCGAAGGGCATCCGCGCCGAGGCGCACGAAGATATCAATACGATTACCCTGCTGCTCGGTGCCGAAGAAGCGGGCCTCGAAATCCTCGACAAGGATGGGAGTTGGCTTCCGGTATCGCCGCCTGCGGGCGCTATGGCGGTCAATGTCGGCGACATGTTGCAACGGCTGACCAACAACCGCCTGCCCTCGACCACGCACCGCGTGCGCAATCCCGACGCCGGCCGCGCCAGCGTTGCGCGCTATTCGATGCCCTTCTTCCTGCACTTCCGTTCGGACTATCCGATCGTGACGCTGGATAATTGCATCGATGCCGAGCATCCGAACCTGTATCCGACGCCGATCACCGCCGACGAATATCTGCAGGAACGGCTCCGCGAAATCGGGCTCAAGAAATAGAACCGGGCCGCGGCCGCCCCGTCGGGCCGGCCGCGCGTCCCGCTATTTTCCGGCCTTGTCGCTGATCGCCCGGATCACCAGCGCCTTGTCGTCGACAAGATAGCGCTTGGCGAGCGCTTCAAGCTCGGCCGGCGTCGCAGCCTCGACTGCCGCGATGCCGTTGCGGCTGCGGTCGAGCCGGTCGGCGCGGCTCGTCGCCTCGGCGACATAGGCCAGCCAATAGGCATTTTCGCGCCGCGCCTTGGTCATCGCCTCGACCAGCGGCTTGCGCGCGCGGTCGAGCGTGTCGGCATCGACGGGTTTGTCGCGCAATTCCTTGGCGATCGCGAAGATCGCGGCGCGCGTCGTCGCCAGATCCTTGTAATCGACATTGCTTGCGGCGACGAGCCAGCCATAGCCCGGATATTCGTCCGACAGGCTGGCTCCCGCCGACGGGCTGTAGGTTTCGCCCAGCTTTTCGCGCAGTTCGTCGGTGAGCATGAGCTGCATCACGCGCGACAGCAGGTTGAGGCGCATCGCCTCGGTCAGGTCGCTGTCGTCGCGCGCCGGCCAATAGACGCGCAGTTCGGCCTGGTCGGCCGGCCCCTTGTGGATCAGCGTGCGTTCGCTGTGGTCGACCGGATAGTCGCGCTTGCGCGCGTCGCTGTGCGGATCGAACGCCGCGCGGCGCTCGGGCAGCGCGCCGAAGGTCGCCGCGATCGCGTCGATCGCCGCCTGTTCGTCGATATCGCCGACGACGCCGATCTCGATCGCGCCATGATCGAAACTGTCGGCGACCGCCGCTTTCAATTTGCTCCAGTCGAGTGCCATCATCGTCGCAAGCGGCGGCGTTTCCTCGCGCGGGTCACCGTTGGCAAGGATGCCGCCGCTGTCGCGCGCCATCACCGCGCCGGGCGTCGCATCATTGGCGGCATATTGCTGCGGCAGATAGCGACGGATCAGCGCGAGCCCGTCGGCGCGGTAGCCGGGGTGCGTCAGATAAGCCGCCATCAGTTCGGCCTGCGCAGCGAAATCGTCGGGCGAGGTGACGGCCTTGCCGCCAAAGGCGTCGGTATCGACGCCGAAGCTCGGGCTGACCGTCTTGCCCGCAAAAATGGTGCGCAGATCGTCGAGGCTATGCGCCTCCAGCCCGCCGAGGCTGATCGATCCCGCAAGCGCCACCTTGGTCGGGTCGTCGCGCGTCGCAAGCAGCGTCCCGCCGTCGACGCGCACCGACAGATAGACCTTGTCCTTCTGGAAATCGGTCTTCTTGATGTTGAGCATCACATTGTTGGCGAAGCGGATGCGCCGGATGCCGAGGTCGTCGATGCGGTCGTCGCTGACGATCGTGCCGGGCGTGCCGAAATTGTCATAGGCAAAGGCCGCGCTCTGCGCCTGCGCCGG